>CALJNA010000177.1 GCA_937981955.1 uncultured Granulosicoccaceae bacterium | reverse complement strand
ATGATTCTCGACATTGACCAGGAGCGTCGACGCATTTCACTGGGTATCAAGCAGTGCAAGCCTAACCCGTGGGAAGATTTCTCCGAGTCGTTCAACAAAGGCGACAAGGTCAAAGGCAACATCAAATCGATCACCGATTTCGGTATTTTCATCGGTCTCGATGGTGGCATCGACGGACTTATTCACTTGTCCGATCTGTCCTGGAACGAGCCGGGTGAAACAGCCGTTCACAATTACAAGAAAGGCGACGAGATCGAGGCAGTGGTTTTGGCCGTTGACCCCGAGCGGGAGCGTATTTCTCTTGGTGTGAAGCAAATTGACCGTGATCCATTTGGCCAATTTGTCGCTGACAACCCCAAAGGCAGTATTGTTAAAGGGATTGTCAAAGAAGTCGATACAAAACATGCGGTTATCGATCTTGGAGACGGAGTGGAAGGTGTACTCCGGGCCAGTGAAATAACCCGTGAACGAGTTGAAGACGTCCGAATGCACCTTAAAGAGGGGCAGGAAGTTGAAGCCAAGTTCACCGGTACCGATAGAAAATCACGCATGCTGAGCCTGTCAATTAAGGCGAAAGACTATGCTGATGAAGCGGAAGCGGTGAGTGACTACAGCGCCGGGAATGAGGCGACAGGTGTCGCTACTTTGGGCGATCTGATGAAAGAACAGCTAGGTGGACTCAGCTCGGAAGGTACAGAAAGCAGTTCTGAAGAAAGTACGGAAGAAAGTACGGAAGAAGTAAAAAAAGACGACTAACGCTGTCTCGACGCAACATGGTGCGGCCAGGGACGGCCCACCTGCTAGGTGAATGGGAATGACCGATAGACCACGAGCGGACAATAGCCTGACCAAGTCTGACTTGATTGAATCCTTGTCGCGCAATCAACGACATCTCGAGCGCAAGGATGTCGAGTTGGCGGTGAAGGGTTTACTCGAAAAAATGAGCCAGGAACTTGCTGGCGGAAATCGAATTGAAATTCGCGGCTTTGGCAGTTTCAGTTTGCACTTTCGCGCGGCTCGCATGGGACGAAACCCGAAGTCGGGCGATGCGGTCCCGTTGCGCGGCAAATATGTACCCCACTTTAAGCCGGGCAAGGAGCTGCGCGAACGCGTCAATAGCAACGCTCAGAACGACGACGCACATGCACAACCCAACCTTTCTGAGCTTCCAGCGGATGACTTCAGGTCCGAAGACTGAACCCCACCGGCCATTGGGCCTATACAATCTCTAAGTAGTTTGCAATCCGCACACGCTGCATAATGCGATATGATCGCATGCCAGCGAAGCGGAGAATCCCGTCCTTTGAGTTCCAGCAATTCTCATTATCAAGTTGATCAAACGTTGTTTGCAGATTTTGTGGACACTACCGCTGAGCCGGAACGCATCGCAGACGGATGTATCTGGACCGAAGGGCCTGTCTGGCTGAACGGTCAGCTGTATTTCAACGATATCCCCAATAAACGCATGTTGAGTTGGAGCCGTGTCCATGGTGTTCAAGTGGCGTTGGAGAACAGTGAATTTAGTAATGGCAACACTGTTGGTCTGGATGGACGTATGGTCTCGTGTGAGCATGGTGGCCGGCGGGTCATTGTGCGTGATAACCCGAACGATCTGACTGCAGTTTCCGTTATTGCTGATCAGTACAATGGGTTATCGTTAAATTCCCCAAACGATGTTGTTGTGAAGTCCGATGGCAGTGTCTGGTTTACCGACCCGCCTTACGGAATCGATTCGAATGTGGAAGGCTATCAGGCACCAAGTGCGATCGGCAGTAACAATGTTTACAGGGTTGATGTTGACGGCAGTGTGACCTGCGTGATCGATGATTTCGAAAAGCCCAATGGTCTGGCGTTTTCACCGGATGAAAAATTATTGTACATTGCCGACTCGGGTGCGGCCAGAGGCGCAGGCTTTCCCGAACTCGATTTCAGCCTGCCACATCATGTACGTGTGTTTGATGTGATCGACAATGAGTTGAAAAACGGCCGTGTTTTGTTTGTCAGCACAGGAGGAGGTGTGCCTGACGGATTACGCATCGATACCGACGGGTACATTTGGTGTAGTGCGGCAGACGGTGTTCATTGTCTTGATCCGCAAGGTGAATTGCTGGGTAAAATCCTGCTGCCTGGCGCGGTAGCCAATTGCTGTTTTGGTGGAGAGTCCGGAACCGACTTGTTTATCACTGCCTCCGATTGTGTTTATCGAGTGAGTACATCCCGGCTAGGTGCCGAGAGCATGCGAAAAGGACAAAGCTAGACTCCAGGCAGTATTCGCGACCCAAATAAATGCAGTACACTGCACACCATGTTTGAACCACTGCAGACACAGTTCCAAATAGTGCAGCTTTGCCCATGTTAACTCTGTTGTGGCTTCTACTGCCTGTCGCTGCAGCTGCAGGCTGGTTTGCCGCGCGCCGCTCTGGTGCCGCAAGACCCGAAGCATTCTGGAACTATTCGGCGAATTTCCACGAAGGCTTGAATAAGTTGCTCAACGATACCGGCGAACTTCCCGGTGAGTTGTTCGATTCCCTGGACGACACCGACAAAGACACTGCTGATACTCATATTGCGTTGGGAAACCTGTATCGGCGTCGCGGTGATATCAACCGTGCCATCCTATTGCATGAAAGTCTCCTCGACAAACCCGAGCTTGGCGAACAGGTTCATGCAGCAGCCTTGTTGGAGCTGGCAAAAGACTACGATTCTGCAGGGTTGCTCGATCGTTCAGAAGATACGCTGCGCAAACTCATCGATTCGGGACAGCGTTTGCCCGAAAGTTACGGCGCGATGCTGGTCTTGCATGAACGCGAGCGCGACTGGGACCGTGCTATCGAAACGGCTACGGAAGTTGAACGCGTTACTGGTGAAAATCGAAGCTCGGTTGTGGCTCACTATTATTGTGAGCTAGCCGAAGAAGCGAAAGCGGCTGGGTATACCGATCAGGCGAAAAAACTTGCCGGGGATGCACTCACCCGCAGCGAACAATGTGCGCGAGCTCATATGGTACTGGCCGAACTGGCCCGTGCCGAGAATAATCACGCACTCGCGATCAAACACTATGCGAATGTTGAAACCTTGAGACCGGCGCTGATGCCGGACATTATTGATTCGCGATTTGATGCTTTGAGAAAGGTAGGTGATGAAACAGCGTTACGTAAATTCATCGACCATATAAGGCAACAGCGAAATGCTTATTCGGTTATTCGCACCACACGAAGTGTTATAGAAGAGATGGATAATGTTGAATCTGCCAATCGTTTTTTCAAAGACCAGATTCTGCAACGACCTTCATTAAAGGGTCTCAGAGATTGGGCGCAGGACCAGATTGCCGTTAGTAAAGTGGGTGAAAGAGAAAAGGTGCAGGTCATATGCGCAATGCTGGACAAAGTCGTTGAGGACAAACCTACTTATCAATGTGAACGCTGTGGCTTTCTGGGGAATCAGTTGCACTGGCGTTGCCCGGGCTGCAACACCTGGGATTCAGTTCAACCCATTATCGGGGCCGAAGGAGAGTAAGTATGATCATCACTGCGCTTGATTTCGATGATTCAGCAAAAGCGCTTGAATTTGTAGATCGAATCGACCCTGAACTCAGCAGGTTAAAAGTCGGCAAAGAACTTTTTACAACAGCTGGCCCTGGTCTTGTAGAGCAACTTCAGCTAAAAGGTTTTGATGTTTTTCTGGATTTGAAATTTCATGACATACCGAACACGGTTGCCAGTGCTGTGCGGGCTGCAGCTTCATTAGGTGTGTGGATGGTCAATGTGCACGCATCTGGAGGTCCCAGAATGCTTGATGCTGCACGTGAAGCGATTCAAAGTGGTTCTTCTTCTGAGTCAGCCGGCAGAAAACCGCTGCTGATCGCCGTTACCGTGTTAACCAGCATGGATGACAAGGAATTACAAAGTATTGGGGTTGCGCAAAGTGCAGAAGAGCAAGTCAGGCGTTTAACACAACTTACTGTGGATCATGGGCTCGATGGCGTTGTTTGCTCTCCGCGGGAAGTTCAACACATTCGCTCTTTTGTACCAGATACTTTTTTAACCGTCACTCCAGGAGTTAGGCCTGCAACCAACACCGTCAAGAACGATGACCAGCGAAGAGTAATGACGCCATCTGACGCGATTCGTTCCGGAAGTAATTTCCTGGTTATTGGTCGTCCAATTACTCAAGCTGATAACCCTCTGGAAGCACTGCAACAAATTCACTTACAAATAGCATCATGACAGAAGATAACAAAATCTATATCTCTGCCCAGCAATTGATGGAAGATTCTCTGGAGGTTGGCAGACAGGTACTGGAAAGTGGTTTTCGACCTAACTTCATTGTAGGGGTTTGGCGTGGTGGAACTCCTGTAGGCATAGCGGTTCAGGAACTGCTGGATTTTTATGGCGTAGAAACTGATCATATCTCTATTCGTACTTCATCCTATTCAGGTATGCAAAAGCGTGACGAAAAAAGCGATGTGCGGGTGCACGGCATGAGTTATTTGACCCGGCAAATGAACTACGATGATTCGTTGCTTATTGTTGATGACGTATTTGATACAGGCTTGAGTGTTAAAGCCGTGATTGACTATATGCGAACGCGATCAAGACGCAACATGCCGCAAGATGTGCGGGTGGCTACCGCCTACTTCAAACCGTCGCGTAATCGTACTGACTTAAAACCCGACTATTGTGCTCATACCACTGATGAGTGGCTGGTTTTTCCGCATGAACTTGAAGGGTTGACGATAGATGAGATTCGCAAAAACAAGCCCCATTTAATGTCGGTTATCGATTCACTCGATAACAGCATGAAGCCGGTGAAGATAAAATCATGAGGCCTTATTTGCCTTGCTGGCACTTAATGGAAGACAAGGTCAGTTAGTTGACCTTAGAGTCTCTCAGGTTAACGGTTGTGCTTACTGTGTTGATTTACATTCAAACGAAGCCAGAAATGCTGGTTTATCACAGCAAATGCTCGATTGCCTGCCGGTTTGGAAAGAAAGCTTGTTGTTTTCCAATAGAGAGATGGCTGCGCTGCAGTGGGCTGAGAGTGTGACAAATATTTCGGTAGAAGCCAACATCGAAGAAAAATTGCATAGCCTACAAGAGCACTACAGTGAAACCGAAGTCGTTGATCTGACCTTGACGATTTCGCTAATGAATTGTTTGAACAGAATGGCGATCAGCTTTGGTGATAAACCATCAGTCAGGGATGCATAGATAAAAGCGTCCCACAGCAATTACTTTGGCTTCGTTATTGCATTAGCAAAAGGGCAAGCTTCGTAAACTTGCAACCAATCAGAAGAACTTAGGCCGACTCTTTGCTCCTTGCAATGGTCGGCTTTTCTTTTTTCAGGCAGCACTTCTCCCACTAATCGCGTTTTCCTTGTTATCCCGTCGCATCACTGTCGCTGCGGTCACGCGAACTCCATAACTTCCGGAAAATTGAATAAAGCGGCGCGGTAGTCCAAACCGTGTGCCGAACTTTTCAAGCTGCTGCTATAGGTGTCGTCGTTGCCCTTTGCAAGCAAGTCACTCCTCCTTAATAACTGGAATCAAATCAATTTCGACACGTCGATTCAAACTGCGGCTTTCCGCCGTATCATTTTCGGCACGCGGAGACAATTCACCTCGTCCCTCCGTGGATAAGCGTTCATTTGAAATACCGCCAATACCAAAGTAGTCTGCCACCGCTGCAGAGCGCTGTTCGGACAATCGTTGATTGTAATCTTCCGCACCGGAACTGTCGGTATGTCCGATAACATTGATTAGCGTTTGATCGTACTTCGCCATAACCTCGGTTAGTTTGTCCAGCGAAGGATAGAAAGGTGGTTTCAAATCAGCACGATTAATATCGAACGATGCCTCACTGCTTAGATTGACACGCAAAATGTCATTCTCCAATCGCTGTATGTCAATTAGATTATTTTCCAGTTCATCTGCCAGTGCGAGTTCCAACTCTTTTTGTTGTTGATCCTGATACTGGCCAACTTTGTAACCGACAATGCCACCGAGCGCTGCGCCAATAATCTTGCCGTTTTTGTTTTTGGCCTGATTGCCAATTGCTGCACCAGCAATGGCACCGATAACAGCGCCTTGTTTTGCGCGTCGATTCGGATCATCAGCGGCGCAACTGGTTGCGAGAAAGCCTGCCAACACCAGCGAGGCCAAGTGTGTATGTTTCATGATTTTTGATCTCCTGATCGTCAATGGGTAAACAGTAGTCGATTACGATCTGTGATAAGTATTACCAGTGTTTAACATTGTAACCTTGGCAACGTAAAACAAGGGCTAATGTGTGCTCTTAGGCAAAATGACAGCCTTGGTGGCCGGCCTACACAGTTTTGTTCAGTGGTGCGTTAGAGAAACATAGTTATACTAATTTTTTGGCCGACAGACACGCAAGCACGTGAATAAATTTCTCTTTGGAATTTGTCCCTGGCTTATCGTTGGTATTGCGCTGGGTTATGTGCTGGCGCTCTATACCAATAGTGAGCGAGACAGCGCCGCTGGCGCATCGATTTTGATTGGTGAATCCAACACGGTATTCGAAACTGAAGCCGGTGCGAATGATGCGTCCGCAAAAAACATAGCGACCCAGGCCTATGTTGAGAATCATCAATCGGCCGGGTCTGGTACAACGCACAATCTGAACAAGCTACCGTTACAAAATTCTCAACTATCAGAAACCGGATTCAGCGCTCAACATGAATTCATGAATCAGCTTGCCAATGCTGGCTTTGATCAACTGGAAGCGATGGCTTTGCAAGTTCTGCAGAAACCACTCATCGAGTTAACCTGGACATCGTCTGATTCACTGGCTTTAATCGGATTGCGAATGCTGGAATTGGACCGCGATAAAACAGTATCTTTTTTACAGCGTTCCATAATCACGCACGATCGCAGAGATGTGTTGCATCGAGTGCACGAAGTTATCGCCTTGTTAGCCAGAACACATCACGACGAGTTGTTGGCGTGGTCCGAAAGCACTGGATATTCCGGTGACCGCTATCAGATTCGTAGCATGGTATTTCAAGGTATGGCTCGATCTGATCCTGAAGCTGCCATGGTTCTGGCAGCAACCTATGATCAACAGGGTTACGTTGACAGCCAATACGTTATTTTGAATACCTGGTCGGTAAGTGATCCTGAGGCCGCGATGGATTGGGTGATGACTCAAGGTTCGGTCAACGCGGAGTCAGGTCAGATAGAAATGGTGTTCACTCACTGGTTGACCATTGATAACAGCGCAGCAATGGATTTTCTGGAAGGCATTGAAGATGCTGATCTAAAATCGCGGCTTGAAACGCAATTTATGATGGAGTTGGCTCAGCGATCGCCACAAGAAGCACTCACACATGCTACGACATTAGAAAATCGCCACTCGCGGCAGATGACCATAGAATCCGCCATGTACAGTTGGGGAGAGCGCTCATTGTTTGAGGCAATTGATTACGCGACCCATTCACTCAGTGGTGCGGATCAGCAACAGGCTTTTCGAATACTGGGTGATACGGCATCCATGTACGGGCACCATCAGCTTGGAGACACCCCTGTTGAAGTGATGCAACGCTCAGATGCACTGCCAGCCGGCTTGCGTGAAACTGTTCGTCGAAATACGATAGACGCGTTTTTTCAGCAAGATGCTCAAGCTGCATTGCAATGGCTTGACTCTGTACCAGACGCGCAGGAACGAAATGAGTTATTCAGTTCTGTTGCCTGGCAATTGGCTGAATATGATCTGGCTGCAGCACAGGTGTTGTTTGATCAATCCGATGAGGTGCTTCGCTCACAATTGGGTCCAGGTATCGCACAGCAAATGTATTTAGCCGATCCGGTTGCAGCCTGGCATTGGCAGCAGAGCATAGGTGATCCTGTAGTGAGTCATGAAGTCATGATGGGTTTAATGTACACCGAGGCGCTGGAAAATCCTGATCAAGCCATGCAAAAAGTACTCAACTCACCATCTGGTGATAGTCCGGGTACTGTCATGCCTATTTTTAGTTCTGCCGCTTTCGCCAACCCGGAATGGGCAGTGCAGTGGGTTCCTGCGGCCAATGTCAACGAGCAATTACGTGCCATGATGATGCAGGTTCTCAATGAGATACACGAAAGTGAAGGACCGTACAGTGGCGCGGGTTTATTCGACATTCAGCAGAATATTCAGTTTTCGCCACACATTCCCGGCTACTGAATCGTTTAACATAACTCGCTTTAGCCTGAGACTGATTGACTCAGACCGATTAGAATAGTTGGTGCCGGAGGCGAGACTTGAACTCGCACTCTGTTGCCAGAACCGGATTTTGAATCCGGCGTGTCTACCAATTCCACCACTCCGGCACGCCGGCATAGTTTAGGCAACTTCTGCTGCCACGTAAAGAACTTGAATGCAACTTAGCGACTTTCATTTCAACCTACCCGACGAACTGATCGCACAGGCTCCGCTGGCGCAACGAAGCGCCAGTCGGCTATTAGTGCAGAACGGTGCACATTTGGAGCATCGACATTTCGATGAATTGCCGCAGCTGTTGAAATCCGGTGATCATCTTGTCTTTAACGACACAAAGGTTATTCCGGCCAGAATGTTTGGACAAAAACGTACCGGCGGCAAGCTCGAGCTGCTGGTGGAGCGCGTGACAGGTCCAGGCAAGGTGCTAACAAAAATTCGTGCCAGCAAAGCGTTGAAGATTGGCGGTGAGTTTCAGGTCGGAACGGTGTCGGCTCAAGTCACCGGCCGCACTGATGATCTGTTTGAGGTTCACTTTGAGCTTCCAGCGGGGCAAGGTATCGATTCGTTTATCGAGGTGCACGGGCAGTTGCCGTTGCCACCGTATATCGAGCGCCCACCGGATGACGCTGATCATGAGCGATACCAAACGGTGTATGCCGATAAACCCGGTGCAGTGGCTGCGCCAACCGCGGGATTGCACTTCGACGCCGGGTTGTTTGATTCACTGGCAGCTATCGGTGTCACTCACAGTTTTGTCACCTTGCATGTTGGTGCCGGCACATTTATGCCGGTTCGGTCCAAGAATATCGCTGAGCATAAAATGCATCCGGAACGGGCGACGGTGTCAGCTGAAACGGTCGCTAGAATAGCGCGTGCTAAATCGGACGGCGGTCGCATTGTTGCCGTCGGCACTACCAGTGTCAGGTCTTTGGAGGCCGCATCAGCAAGCGGTACTTTGCGTGAATTTAATGATGAGACTCGATTGTTTATTACGCCTGGCAGTCACTTTAATATAGTTGATGGAATGATCACCAATTTCCATCTGCCCGAGTCTACATTGCTGATGCTGGTCAGCGCTTTTGGTGGATATGAGAACACGATGGCGGCTTATCGGGCCGCGGTTAGAGCACAATATCGTTTCTTCAGCTACGGTGATGCAATGCTGATTTGGCCAGAGAATCAAACTTAAAATGTCGATGCAGTTTGAAAAGTTAAGCAATGACGGTCTGGCTCGACGGGGCAGATTAACCTTTGAACGCGGTGTTGTTGAAACGCCTGCGTTTATGCCGGTAGGTACCTATGCAACGGTAAAGTCCGTTACGCCAGAAGAGGTGGCAGATACCGGCGCACAGATTTTATTGGGTAATACATTTCATCTGTGGTTGCGGCCGGGTACCGACATCATTTCCATGCATGGAGATCTGCACGACTTCATGCAATGGCAGGGGCCGATACTCACCGATTCTGGTGGTTTTCAGGTCTTCAGTCTTGCCAAACTACGAAAGATCGATGAAAAGGGTGTCCGGTTCAGGTCCCCGATCGATGGGGATTCAGTTTTCCTGAGCCCTGAAGTGTCGATGGACATCCAGCATAAACTCGGCTCAGACATTGTTATGGCGTTCGACGAATGCACGCCGTATCCGGCAACCACAAAAGAAGCGGCCGATTCCATGCGCCTGTCGATGCGTTGGGCAAATCGCTGCATGGACGAACACATTCGATTACAAAACACCAACGCGCTGTTTGGCATTGTGCAGGGAGGTATGTACGCCGAGCTCAGAGAAGAATCGTGCAAAGCACTGGTCGAAATCGGATTCCCCGGGTACGCCATAGGCGGTCTGGCAGTGGGTGAAGAAGCCGGGCTACGCGAGTCGGTGCTGGAATCGACTCTGCCGCACGTGCCAGAGCAGTCTCCACGCTACCTGATGGGAGTTGGAAAGCCTGAGGACATCGTAGCCGCCGTCCAGCGGGGTATCGATATGTTCGATTGTGTGTTGCCCACGCGCAACGCGCGAAACGATCACCTGTTTACCAGGCATGGTGACTTACGACTGCGAAACGCGCGGTTCAGGGAGGACATGAGCCCGATTGACCCTGATTGCGGCTGCTACACCTGTCAAAACTACAGCCGTGCCTATTTGTACCACCTGTCAAAGTGCGGTGAGATTCTTGGCTCCAGGCTGAACACCGTCCACAACCTGCATTATTATCAGGATTTGATGCAAGGGCTCCGAGATGCGATTCAAAGTCAATCTCTGGACGCCTTTGTGGCTGAATTTCACGCAGCTCGAAGCGCCGAGAGCCGCTGAGTCTGTGGCATAATCGCGGGTTACCCGCATTTCCTTCTAGAGAGTTTACCCATGGATTTCTTTATTAGTAACGCATACGCTCAGGCTGCCGGTGGCAGCGGCGGCAGTTTGCTTGGTTTTTTGCCACTGGTTTTAATGCTGGTGGTGTTCTATTTTCTGATGATTCGGCCTCAGCAGAAGCGCATGAAAGAGCATACCGCGATGGTTGCAGCGTTGAAAAAAGGTGATGAGGTGGTTACAAATGGTGGCCTTGGCGGCACTATAACCAAGGTCGGCGATGCCTATATGATGATGCGAGTGGCCGATAACGTGGAAGTTAGCGTGCAAAAGGCAGCTGTGGCCGCTTTATTGCCTTCTGGTACGTTGAAAGATATCTAATTCGTCCCAAGCTTGTAATAAAGCAGTTTCGCAATCATGACTAACACCAATTCGTTTTTCGCCCATGAATAACGCCAATCCTTTGTGGAAAATCCTGCTGCTTGCGGCGGTAGTCTTAGTTGGCGGCTTATTGGCATTGCCCAATATTTTCGGCAGCGACCTTGCCGTGCAAATATCGGGTCGGGTCAAACCGCTCGACCCGAATCAGGCGTTTGTTGCCAGAACGGCGATTAACGAAGCTGGTTTTGAAGACGTTGAGTTCCGCGAGGAAGGCGACCGTCTGGTTGCGCTGTTCAAGAATCAGGAAGATCAGCTCAAAGCCAGGGACCAGGTCCTTGGCTCGGTTGAACCGGCTGTTACTTCAGTCGCGCTGAATCTGGTTTCGGCTAGTCCGGAATGGTTGCGTAAAATTTCTCAACCCATGTTTCTCGGCCTCGACCTGCGTGGTGGCGTGCACTTTCTGTTTGAAGTGGATATGGAAGAGGCGATTAAGTCTGCCGAAGAGCGTTTCGTTAGTGACTGGAAACGAGACGTTCGGGAACAGAAAATCAAAGGTTATAAAATCCAGCACACCAACGGCAAAATTTCCGCTCGATTCAATGTTGTTGCCGATCGCGACAAAATGTATGAAATTTTTAGACGTGAGGGGCGTGATCTGGAATTCAGCACCAGCGAAGATGAAAAGTACGGATTCATAACCGCGAATCTGACTAATGCCGCAATCGACACCGAAAAACGAGCGGTGTTGCAGCAAAACATCACTACCTTGCGAAATCGCGTAAACGAGCTGGGGGTGTCCGAACCGGTTATTCAACAACAGGGCCTTGAGCGCATCGTGGTGCAGTTGCCTGGTGTACAAGACACAGGTCGTGCAAAGCGAATACTCGGCGCAACGGCAACGCTTGAATACCGTCTGGTCTACGGCACACCTGCTGACTGGCAAGCAGCTGCTGCCGGAAAGGTTCCTGCGGGAGCGCGGTTGTATAAATTAAGAGATGACGGATCACCTATTTTGCTTGATCGTGACATCATCGTGACCGGGGATCAGATTAAAGACGCATCGTCTGGATTCGATCAACAAACAACACAGCCTGCGGTATTTGTGAGCCTCGATGGAGTCGGTGCGAAACGCATGCAAGCCGTTACTCAGGAAAACGTGGGTAACCCGATGGCAGTTGTGTACAAGGAAAATCGTATTGATACATCAATTGTTGATGGCAAAGAGGTGAATAAAGAAGTAAAAACCGAAGAAGTCATTAACTATGCCACCATCAATGATGTGTTAAGTCATCGTTTCCAGACCACTGGCCTTGCCGGTGACGAGGCGACCGACCTGGCTTTGCTTTTACGTGCAGGCTCCTTAAAAGCACCGATCAACATTGTTGAAGAACGCACCGTCGGACCAAGTCTTGGGGCTGCGAATATTCGTCAGGGTTTTATGTCGGCAGTGGTAGGGCTTATTCTCGTCCTTATCTTTATGGCCTGGTACTACCGCATATTTGGCATGGTTGCCGGCGCTGCTCTGGTACTCAATGTTGTGTTGATCATGGCTGTGCTGTCCATATTGCAGGCCACATTAACGCTACCGGGTATTGCCGGAATCGTTCTGACCACCGGTATGGCAGTCGATGCGAACGTGCTCATTTTTGAGCGTATTCGTGAGGAGCTTCGAGCAGGTTCAAGCGTACAAGCGGCAATCTCAGCTGGATACGATAAGGCGTTCGTGACCATTGCTGATGCCAACGTCACCACGCTGATTGCTGCAGTAGTACTGTTCAGTCTTGGAACGGGACCCATAAAAGGGTTCGCCATTACATTGAGTATTGGAATACTCACTTCGATGTTTACAGCCATTTTTGGTTCGCGTGTGATTATTAACGCGATCTATGGCGGTAAGCGCGGTAAAGAGCTGGCTATCTAAGCCACTCTCTATAAACCAGCGATGATAAAACGCGGTAATAAAACTATGCGCAGTGTTATAGGCGAATCTTCCTTCGATTTTATGGGCAATCGTAAGCCGGCCATGATCTTGTCCGGCGCGCTGCTTGCCATTGCACTATTGGCCATTCTTATTCGCGGTTTAAATTTTGGTGTGGACTTTACTGGTGGCTTTACCATCGAAGTCGGGTATGACTCGCCACCGGATATCCAGCAAATTCGCGATGTACTTGTCGCGGCCGAATTGCCAGATGCTGCGGTGCAGAATTTTGGTTCAAGTACCGATGTACTGATTCGCATGGCGCCGCCAGAAGACGGGCAGGGCGGAGCCGCATTGAGCGACGACGTGTTCAAGGCACTGGCACCCACCAGTGAAACACCCGTTGATATACGTCGAGTTGAATTCGTCGGACCTCAAGTAGGTGAAGAGTTGCGGGAAACCGGTGGCCTTGCAGTATTAATGGCTTTGTTTGCCATCGTTGTGTATATCTGGTTTCGGTTCGAGAAAAAATTCTCAGTTGGCTCAGTGCTGGCACTGGTACACGATGTTGTTATCACCGTGGGCATATTTGCTTTGTTTCAAATTGAATTTGATTTGACGATTCTTGCAGCTATTCTGGCTGTTATCGGATATTCCCTGAACGATACCATTGTTGTATTCGACCGTATTCGCGAGAATTTTCGCGCCATGCGTCGTGGCACACCGGCGGAAGTCATGAATGTGTCGATCAACCAAACCTTGTCACGTACGGTGATCACCTCGTTTACAACGCTTCTGGTTTTAATGTCGTTGTTTATCTTTGGTGGAAAAACTATTAACGGATTCGCATTGGCACTGATTATCGGTGTGATAATCGGTACCTACTCCTCCATCTTCGTCGCCAGTACGGCAGTGCTAGGGCTTGGTATAACCAAAGAAGACATGATGCCGGTGGAGAAAGAGGGCGCTGATCTCGATCATATCCCTTAAACATGGCGTTTATTAATCGTCAAAGTCTGTAATTTTATCTATTACACGAGGCCTAAAAAATGGATGACAAGCTTAAAGATGCGATCAAGCGATCATTGAAAGAACTCGATGATCTGGAAGACAAGCTCGAAGACTGGGTAGATGATCTGCCCGATGATACAGACGAGATTCGCGCCAGCATGAAGAGCGCAATGAAGAAGATGCATGCCAAATTAACTGATTCGGTTGGACATGGAGGCAAACTGTCAGACGAGGCCGAGTTGCAGGCGCACCTTGGTTTAATGGAAGCGCGCGATAAACTGGACGCTTCCAAAGATGTCGTAGACAACTATCTGGAAAGTGCAGCGGAAAAATCAACCACTCTAATGGAAGAACTTCAGTTGAAGTCCAAACTGGCTCAAATGGAAGCAGAAGATTTTTGGGAAGAGCGCGGACCGAAGTTACAGGAAGAATTCAAGCAATCCAGCGAAACCATGTTGAAAATGGCGGAATCGACGGCTGACGAGATTCAGAAGCAATTAAGCAAGTGGAATAGCTTAATAAAGAATAAAAAGTAGTGCTGGCTTTTGGCCATGTTGTAATTAGTGAAGGGTAGTTATTTGCTTCCTGTAAACTTTCAAAACTGCCCCACTTAAGTGGGGCTTCTTATCCAAACAACGATGCCATGACAGCCTTTGACGCGCGTCGTTGCATTGTCTCTGGATTAATCGTCACACACTTCAATATGATCTGCCAATCGCTCCGGCGTCCTGGTTGAGCACCAGGTGCGTCGGTTAAGCCGATTTACCGTTGCCCGCATCACACCACGCATTGAGCGTGACCCAAACAGCAACCAGTTTCTTAGATCGCTTTGCTACGATGTTTCTAACATCGTCTCTGAATTACTCCGAATTGGCTGATATCACCATAATTACCCGCAAAATTAGCAACCCGCGAAAGAAGAAGTTGTCTTGATGTAGCCCGGCTGCGAGGCAACAAGCACTTGGCTATCGGTTACATAAGCACGCATAAAACTTGAACTGATACAAATTTGTGGATGAATTGTCCGACCAAAGTAATCCTGCCGGATGTAAGGGCGAGCTTATTGCCTTAAATCTCTTGGATAGTACTGCGTGCGCGAAGGCTTTGTCGGCCTTATGTATAAGGCTGTTCTGAACAGACCGCGACATTAACTCAGGTCGTTGTTGTGTTCCGGAATTCTAGAGTCATGTTATTGACGTGCGTAGTGCCAAAAAATAATCCAAGGGTGTGGGTGATTGAACCGACCCGCACGAATGATTGCAATTGGAAGTAATATGGTCGCACTAAAAGCCTGCTCATTAAGAAAAACCATAACACTTGAACTCGGGCGAACATTCCTCCGAATCAGGCGGATGGCATTAGCATTTGCATTTGTTGGTGCTATCAGTGCACCGGTTCTAGCGGATCTTGATTTTACCGAAACACTCGATCCAACCACGCTGGTAAATCAAATCATCGATCCGGCGCAATCCGGAATAGTAATCAACAGTGTTACTGTGTTTGGCGGCAGTGGACAGGTTGCTACCTTCACCAACGGGTTGAGCGTACCGGGTTTCATTGACTTTGAGGAAGGCGTTATTTTGAGTTCCGGTCAGGTTTCGTCACTGACTGGCCCGAATGCGGCGGATGGTACTGGCACGGATGAACCGGCGATTGCAGGCGCGGACGGTGATCCTGATTTCAACTCGCTTACAACTGCCCCGCAAGGTACTTTTGATGCTGCCTATATCGAAATAGATTTTACACCTGCGCAGGACATGGTAAGAGGCACGTTTGTCTTTGCGTCAGACGAATACAACGAATACGCACCAACCGCGGGCACAGCCAGTGCTGGAAACACCTATTACGATGTAATGGCGTTTTTCGTTAATGGCGTTAATCACTCGATTACCGCTTCTGGTGAGAATGTTTCGATTAATTCAGTTAACGAAACGTTTAATGCTGCAGATTTCAACTCGAACGATCGAGAAGATGATGGTATTCCAACGCCAGTTAATATCGAAGCTGACGGATTCACTCGAAAACTGACATGGACAGCCATTGTAAATCCGGGCGTACCGAACACGCTTAAGTTTGGTGTTGCCGACGGTGGTGATGCAACGTACAACTCCTGGTTACTGGTGGACAAATACGCATTCGAGGTAGCTCCAGCGCCAACCACCGTCGACCTGACATTACAGAAAACAGATAACACCACGGCCGTGGCAGTTGGTGAACCGCTGGTTTACGAGTTCGTCGTTGGCAACATCGGAGCCGGTCCGACGGGGCGGGAAATTGTTCTCACCGATACGCTACCAGACGGTGTGACTGTTAATAATGGAATTGCAGAAGCCATTTCTGAGCTGGGTCCGAACGGCGATGAGTGGACTTGTCTGTCTGATGCTGGCACACCTCAAACCGTTACTTGTAAAAGCACCGTTTTGATTCAAACCGGCAGTGGAAATGATACATCTGTTTTTGCGTTTGCAACCGATCCTATTCCAGCTGCGTTGGATGGTAATACATTAGTCAACAATGCCGTTGTAACAACCACCGATATCGACAGTGACAATTCAAACGACAGTGCGACTGACTCTACACTGGTAACTACCACCGATGTAACCGCACCAACCGTGACAATAAGTGGTGCTCCAGGCGTGGTGGAAACAACAGCGCCTTATAGCATTACCATTGATTTCAATGAGACTGTTACGGGCTTGACTGCGTCAGACCTGGTAATTACAAACGCGACAGCCAGCAATCTTGTGGCGGTTGATGGTTCAACCTATACGGCTGATATTACCCCTGATGGAGTTGGTGATGTTGTGGTCTCGCTGCCCGGCAATGTTGCACAGGATGGCGCCGGCAATGGAAATGTTGCTGCTGTTGATGTTACGACTTTATTTAACAGTAACGCCGTAGAACTATCATTGCTTAATGTTCCTGCATTCGTTGCCAATGAAAATCCTTACACAGTGCAGTTTGAGTTTAATGAAGACATTATCGGCTTTGATGTTAACGATATTCTTGTACTTGACGGAACGGTATCCAATTTTGTTGCGCTTGATGGCAACAGCTACACTGCTGATATAACGCCGGATGGTACTGGCGATATCACCATTAGTGTATTGGATGCTGCGGCAACTGATTCGGCAGGGCTCGACCCGACGTTGTCGGCTTCGGCAACCACGGTTTACAACGTTTCTTCACCCACAGTAGACGTGTTGGGCGCACCGGCATCGGTTAACAGTGTTGTTACTTTCCCAATAAGTTTGCAATTTAGCGAGCCTGTGACCGATTTTACAGCCACAGATGTCATCGTTGCGAACGGCACCTTGAGTAATTTTATTGCTGTGGATGGCAGCACTTATACGGCTGACGTAACACCATCAGGGCTTGGAAATGTGCTGATCGATGTACCCATAAGTTCTGCAATCGATGTCGCCGGGAACGGAAATCAGGCGTCCGACACAGTAACAACAATTTACGACGATACCGATCCTGGGCTTTCCATCATCGGTTTGCCTGCGCTGGTTAACTCTGTGTCCGCTATGCCTGTTAGCTTTGAGTTCACTGAGCCGGTGGTCGATTTTACCGCGAGCGATATCGTTGTTGCGAATGGGTCGCTATCGAATTTTTCCATTGTCGACGGGGATACTTATACAGCAGATATTATCCCGAATGGTTCGGGCGATATAACAGTGAGTGTGGCAGTTGGTGTGGCTCAGGATGTGAGCGGAAATAACAACTCCGCCGCCCAGGAAACAACTGGTTATGATGATGTGCCGCCAAGCCTGAGTATAAACACCGTTGCGTTGGACAACATTATAAATGCTACCGAAGATGATTCGGCCGTCACCATCTCGGGCACAAGTTCCGGATTGGAAAATGGACAACTGGTTACAGTTAGCTTAAACGGCGTTGACTATACAGGCTCTGCAAGCAGTAATTCGTGGAGTGTGTCAGTACCTGCTGCAGATGCGCAGGCATTGGCTCTCAATGAAACGGTTACAGCAAACGCGTCTGATCTGGCCGGCAATGCTGCGGTTCCAGCCACCCTTGCTATTGTGCACGATGACATGGCTCCAGTAGTACCGACCGTCACGGCTGTTTTAACTAACAGTGTTGCACCGGTTATTTCTGGTACTGCGACCGTTACACCTGGTGATGTACTCACCGTTGAAGTTAACGGCGTTGTCTATACGGCAGGTGACGGTTTTCTGGTTGATAACGGAGATGACACCTGGCAGTTAACAATCCCTGCTGCGAATAGTGTTACAGACGGAACCTATAGCGTGGTGGCTGAAGTAACTGACGCCGCTGGAAATTCAAGCCTCGACGCCAGTAACGGAGAGCTTGAAGTCGATACGATTGCACCGGCGACCCCACTTGTTGCACCAGATCTGGCTGCAACCGATGATTCAGGAACGTCCAGTTCAGATGACTACACCAACCAGACAGCCGCTGAGTTCTCTGTTCCAGCTGGTACTGCCACGGCAGGACAGACGGTAACACTTTATGCCAATGGTGTGATCGTTGGTACAACGACAGTTGGGTCTGACGGTAGCTTTACGTTGCCATCATCTGCGTTGAGCGATGGAAATTATGCCATCCGATACACCCTTACCGATACTGCCGGAAACGAGAGTAGTTTGTCTCCGACGCTTGCCATAACGATAGATACCATCACAGTTGCTCCAACAATAAGCACGCCGATTGCCGAAGACAATGTAGTCAACAATAGCGAACACACCGCGCTGCTGGTTGAAGGAACGGCAGAAGCCGATAGTACCGTTGAACTTTCGTTTGATGATGGCATAAATCCCCCTATTGTGGTTACGAGCGTGACTGATGGAAGTGGTAACTGGTCATTACTTGGTAACGAGGCCGATCTCAGTACATTGGACGATGGGCCAATAAATATTGATGTTTCGGTCACTGACTTAGCCGGTAACACGAATAACGCTTTACCGCAAACAATTACACTGGATGTCAGTGCACCGGCTGTACCGATAGTGGTTTCACTGAACAGCAATGACACAACACCACTGTTAAATGGCTCAGCCGTTCTTGCGGCAGGTGATGAGCTGGTAGTGCAGGTGAACGGCATTAGTTATTCATCTACCGGAACCGATTTAACCACCAATGGTGACGGAACCTGGCAACTTCAAATACCCGCTGGCAACGCATTGTCGCAGGCAGTCTATGAAGTAGAAGCAACCGTTACTGATAGTTCTGGAAATACCTCAGTCGATAACAGCTCGTTGGAGTTGGAGATTGACGTAACACCCCCGTTAGCACCCGACGTGCAAACCCTGATGTCGAATACTGCGTCACCAACGCTCAGCGGTAGTGCCACGCTCGGTGTTAATGAAGTTTTGTCGGTGCAAGTAAATTCTGTAACCTATACCGCAGGTGATGGCAATCTGTTCGACAACGGCGACGGTACCTGGACCCTTAACATTCCAATTGCTAATGCGTTGCCTGATACATCCTACGATGTAATTGCATCAGTTACTGATGCGGCTGGCAACAGTGCCTCGGATATCAGCACCAATGAATTAACGGTAGATACGCTTCCACCGACCATTCCTACCGTGACTGCGCAGTCAACCAACACAGCGACACCGGTTATTACCGGTACTGCGACTGTTGCGCCGGGTGAAACGCTTTCCGTGACGGTTGATTCGGTGACCTACATTGCCGGGGACGGCAGTCTTGTTGATAACGCAGACGGAACCTGGACTCTGAATGTGCCCGCGACCAACACGATTGCAGATGGTTCGTATGATGTTCTGGTCACCGTGACAGATGCGGCAGGTAATAGCAGTGTGGATTCTGGTTCAGCTGATTTAAACATTGATACCAGCGCACCGGCAACGCCGACTATTGCGCCCAACCTATTAACCGCAGACGATAGTGGAGTCAGTAATACTGACAACCTCACCAGTTTTGCAGCACCTACATTCGATGTGCCGGCCGGAACCGGGGTTTCGGGTGATTCGGTCACTCTGTTTGCCAACGGTACCTTGATCGGTACTGGTTCTGTTGCAGCCGATGGCAGTTTCTCGATAGCCGCATCGACACTTGTTGATGGTACTTACGCGATAACGTACAGTTTTACCGATCCTCTGGGTAACGTCGGTTCAGAATCTCCGGCATTGAATGTCACTGTGGATACCTCAGCGATACTGCCGGTAATCAACACACCGATAGAAACTGACAATATTGCCAACGCCTTAGAGGATGATCATGTACTGGTCGAAGGCACCGCTGAAAGTAATAGTAGTGTCCTTGTTTCTGTTTCTGATGGCAGCAATCCACCTGTTCAGACTACCGTCATTGCCGATGCCGGTGGGTTCTGGTCTTTACTCGGCGGCGAATTGGACATCAGTGGATTAGATGAGGGGCCACTTAGTGTCGATGCAACTGCCACAGATGAAAGTGGTAACAGCGCTGCCGCAATATCTGTTTCCATTGAACACAGTACAACGCTACCCACCATCGCAATTTCTGCTGTCACAGGCGACAACCTGATCAACGCAACGGAAGACGATACAGATGTACTTATAACTGGAACGACAACAGGGGTAGAGGAC
>CALJNA010000176.1 GCA_937981955.1 uncultured Granulosicoccaceae bacterium | reverse complement strand
TGACGGCATCGATGATGCGTTGAGTGCGCAAGACACCGACGGTGATGGCATCCCCGATTACCTCGATCTGGATTCCGATAACGATGGCATAGCGGATGTGATTGAATCCGGCGGTGGCGACACCGATGGTGACGGTATGGTCGATGGCTTTACCGATGCTGATGGCGATGGCTTACACGATGGTTCAGCTGGAACGGTTGGTCCTGACACCGATGGTGATGGTATACCCGATGCGCAAGACCTGGATTCAGATGGCGATGGTATTCCTGATGCGATAGAGGGAGCCGGCGATAGTGATGGTGACGGTATCCCCGATTACCTCGATCTCGATTCCGATAATGACGGTATAGCCGATTCAGTTGAAGCACCGATCAGTGGTGTGGACTCTGACGGTGACGGAATTGATGATGCATACGATGTGGACGCAACTGGCGGAACCGATGCGGATGGTGATGGCATTGATGACACCATCGGTTCACTGGACTCCGACGGTGATGGTACACCCGATTATCTTGATCTGGATTCTGATGGCGATGGAATCAACGATGTTGTAGAGGCTGGAGGCAGTGACACAGATAGTGACGGTATTGTTGACGGATTCATTGATACAGATGGAGACGGTGCAGTCGACAACGTATTAGCAGCATCATCCGACTCAGATGGTGACGGCATTCCCGATTACCTTGATCCGGATTCTGATAATGATGGCATCCCGGATACTGTTGAAGGTACGGCGGATACCGACGGTGACGGCATCCCTGATTACCTCGATAGCGATTCTGATAACGATGGTATTCCGGATTCAACCGAAGGCGTGGTTGATACTGATGGTGACGGCATATCCGACTTTCAGGACACTGATTCTGATGGTGACGGAATCCCTGACGCAGTAGAGGGCAACACTGACACGGATGGTGATGGCATCCCTGACTTTCTCGATTTGGACTCTGATAACGACGGCATTCCTGACGCTGTTGAAGCGCCAGTGACTGGGTTAGACAGTGATGGCGATGGCATTGACGACGCTTTTGATGTCGATGCAACCGGCGGTACTGATGCTGATGACGATGGTATCGACGATGCAATTGCTGCACAAGATAGCGATGGCGACGGTGTGCCTGATTACCTGGACGCTGATTCCGACGGTGATGGCATTCCTGATTCACTAGAAGGTACAGCTGACACTGATGGTGATGGCGTACCGGATTATCTGGATACCGACTCCGATGGTGACGGCATTCCTGATGCAGACGAAGGTGTCACGGATACTGACGGTGACGGTGTGCCGGATTATCTGGACACTGATTCCGATGGTGATGGCATTCCTGATTCAATGGAAGGCACAGCTGACACTGATGGAGATGGTACACCGGATTATCTGGATGCAGACTCTGACGGTGACGGTATTCCTGATTCGGTTGAAGGCACGGCAGATACCGATGGTGATGGTGTACCCGACGCGCTGGATATCGATTCCGATGGTGACGGTATTCCTGATTCGGTTGAAGGCACGGCAGATACCGATGGTGATGGTGTGCCCGACGCGCTGGATATCGATTCCGATGGTGACGGTATTCCTGATGCAGTCGAAGGCTCGGCAGATACCGATGGTGACGGCATACCGGACTACCTGGACCTGGATTCGGATAACGATGGGATTCCCGATTCGGTAGAGGGTACTGGTGACGCAGACGGTGATGGTATTCCTGATGCACTCGACCTGGATTCGGATGGAGATGGAATTCCGGATATTGTCGAAGTGGGTGGTGACGTTAGCAACCCGGTTGATACAGACGGAGACGGAATCCCCGACTTCCTCGATACCGATTCCGATGGTGATGGAATTCCGGATGCACTGGAAGCTGGTTCAGATCCGACCGACCCGGTTGATACAGACGGTGATGGTATACCGGACACTATTGATTCGGATTCTGACAACGATGGTATCGATGATGTCATTGAAGGTGTAGCTGATTCTGATGGTAATGGTGTGCCGGATTTTCTGGAAGCACCGGGCGTTCCGACAACGCCTCCAGCTGTTGGGCCTACAGATCCAGCGGTCCCTACAGACCCGGTCGACCCTGTAGATCCAGCGACGCCAACACCTGCCTACGACAGTGACGGTGACGGTATTCCGGATTCACTGGAAGGTACGACTGACACTGACGGTGATGGTATTCCGGATTATCTCGATCTTGATTCAGATAACGACGGTTTGCTTGACGCGGATGAAGCTATTGACTCGGCAAATCCTGTGGATAGCGACGCCGACGGTATTCCTGATCACCTCGATCTGGATTCAGACAACGATGGACTAGCTGACCTTTGGGAATCTGCCGGACCAGAACTGGATGCAGATGGTGACGGATATATTGATGACTTGACCGATGCCAATGGTGATGGAGTTGCGGATAGTGTGATACCGAACAGCTTTGTCGATACCGACGGCGATGGCATTGCGAATCATCTTGATCTGGATAGTGATGGTGACGGGACGCTCGATCTGATAGAAGCCGGGGGTGCGGATCTGAACAACGACGGTCAAGTTGATCAGTGGACCGATACTGATGGTGATGGGGTTGTTGATTCAGTTGACGTTGATGTCACCGGTGGTCTTGATCTGGACGGTGACGGCATCGATGACTTTGCAGACATTGATTATGTTGTTGGTTTTGATACTGACGGCGACGGCATTATCGATGAGTTTGATGATGATTTTCGTGGTAATGGATTTCTTCCGATTCTAGCCGAAGGCGATCAGCCGACTGCTGCTTTGTGGGAAGAGATTCTGGCGCCAGGTATAACTAACCCAGCTGCTGCGAATCCAGGTGGGATTGTCCACACGGGTCTGGCTGGAAACGGATGTGCGATTTCTGTTAAAGGAGGCGTACGAGATCCGCTGTTGCCGATGCTGGCTTTGTTAGCGGTTGGTACATTGCTGCTCAGGCGCCGAAATACCGCATGAAGCTATTGCTTCGTATATTCAAAGTTTGTAATGAGCTTTGATTGTTGATAAGAAAACGCCAGCCACGAGCTGGCGTTTTTTATGGGTAACTGAATATGCTTTGAATTGGTTATTATGTATGTCTATTAGACTATCTCAATGACATTAGCTTATGCCAATAGCGATTTTAAGCGCGATGGAAGAAGAATGTATCTCTCTGCTCGACCAAATGAAAGATACAATAACAACCAGTATTGCTGGGCGCCAATATTATCAAGGTAGATTATGGGACAAAGACGTTGTGGTGGTCTTTTCCAGATGGGGAAAAGTAGCCGCTGCGAGCACGACAGTTGTATTGATTAGAGAGTTTAAGGTTAGTGAAATTGTTTTTACCGGTGTGGCTGGTTCAATAGACGATTCACTTCATATCGGAGATGTCGTCGTTGGTCGTTACATTTATCAGCATGATCTGGATGCCCGGCCCATGATTGCACAGTATGAAATCCCCTTGATGGGCGTTGTAGCTATTGAAACCCAGCAAGAAAAGCAAGTGCAAATAGTCGATGCAGCGAATCGTTTTGTTAATGCAGAACTATCAGATCATATCTCTAACAAAACAGTTCAGGAATTTGGGCTCGGCTCTCCAAAGGTCGTGCTTGGAGGCATTGCCACAGGTGATCAGTTTATCTCTGACGAAGCACATGCAAAGTTGATCAAAAAAAACCTGCCTGACGTTGTTTGTGTTGAAATGGAAGGTGGAGCGGTAGCGCAAGTGTGTCATGAGTACAGCTTACCGTTTTCAATAATAAGAACCATATCCGATTCAGCAAACTTAGATGCCAGTATAGATTTTCCAAGTTTCGTCAACTCAGTGGCGAAAGCCTATTCACTGGGCATAATCAAGAACCTGTTTTTGCAAACGGCTTGATTAATCAGCTTTGCGGTTCTCGTCGGATTTTTTTGGAGTACAACCTATGGTTTGGTTACTTAACCGTATGATTGTTGAACGGCAATAAGCGCTGCTAACATGCCTGTTGCAGCGACCACGCCATCAATCACTGGTACCTGGTGTTCATTTGCCAATCGTGCAGCAAGCGGAGCCATGCCAGCACAACCCAGCACAATCGCAGTACTTTGATCCTGATGAAGTGCCTGCTGAATTTCTGCAGAGATTTTTGATTCAGCGCTACTACCAGGTTCTTCCAAAGCTAAAACCGGCACATCACTGGCCCTGACTTTACTGGCCATGGTATCAAGACCATATCGAACCAGGTTTTCTTCGATAACCGGAATAGAGACAGCCAGAGTAGTAACAACTGAAAAACTATGGCCAAGCATCATGCTGGCGTGGAATGCTGCTTCACCAATTCCTACCACAGGTTTGTCGGTAAGTTCTCGACACTGTTCCAGGCCGGTGTCATCAAAGCAGGCAATAGCGAAACCATCAAAATCATTGTCAAGATTAGTTTTCAACGTTTCAAGCAAGCCGGGAATGGCCGCTTCTCCATCTTCTGCGCCTTGAATAGATGCAGGCCCGTTATGCGATGTTGCCGCACTTATATTGACATGCGCGGGTGCGGCCGCACTTGCAGCCAACCGAACTTTCTCGGTCATCGACTCGGTAGAATTGGGATTAATGAAGAGAATGTTCATTGGGTTGATTTCGACACTTTTCGTTGACTGAGTTTCGCCAACAATAGAAACAGCGCAATCATCACAAATGAAAAACAGGTTGTCAGTGTGCCCAGAGCATAAAGAACCGGGGTGGTAACACTGGTGGTCATGCCATAAATTTCGAGCGGCAAGGTATTGTAGCTACCGGCTGTTAAAAGCGTGCGCGCAAATTCATCGTATGACAAGGTAAAGCCAAACAAGGCAACGCCAATCAGGCTGGGCGCAATAATCGGCAGCACCACATGGCGTAGTGTTTGCCAATTCGTCGCACCCAGGTCACGCGCGGCTTCTTCATAAGCTGCATCGAATCTGTTGAATACCGCAAACATAATCAACAAGCCAAATGGCAGTGTCCAGGTGAGCTGGCTGCCAAGTCCGGATGTTGACCAATGAACATCCCAGTCGAGCAAATTAAAAAGTATCCCAACGCCTAAAGAAATCAAAATGGAAGGAATAATAAGGCTGGTAATAACAATATAGAAAACGACAGAGGAGCCCTTGAAGCGATGTCGAAACGCAAGCCCTCCCATTACCGACACGACGACTGTGACTACCATAACAATGAGTCCAAGAGACATGGATCGCCTGAATGAACCCCATATGTCACCAACCGCCTGTTGCTCAAACAAGTTATGAAACCAGTGAACCGAAGTGCCGTTCATCGGAAACGTTAATCCACCTTGTGGTCCCTGAAACGACAGAATGGCGATGGTTAACGTTGGTCCATATAAAAAGGCCACAAACGCCGTAAAAAATATAGCAAGTAAATAGAAGCTCAAGCCACGTTTGTTCAAAACTATAACTCCCGCCTTATATCAACCATTCTTAACATGGCGCCAACCATGAGCAATACGGTTAGCAGCAAAACAACAGCGCTGGCTGAAGCGGCTGGGTATTGCAAAAGACCAATCTCATTGGAGATCATACGCCCCACCGATGCGCTTTGGCCGCCGCTCATAAAGCGCACAGTAATAAAGTCTCCCATGACAAGCGTTACAACAAATATGGAACCGATCATGATCCCGGGCTTGCTGAGTGGAATGATCACATGACGTAGTACTTGGTACCCACTTGCACCGGCGTCGCGTGCAGCTTCAACAAGCGAGCGATCAATTCTCATCATGGTATTGAATATCGGCACGATCATAAACAGGCAGAATAAGTGAACAAAAGCCAGAATTACCGCGAATTCAGAAAAAAGCAACCACTCAAGCGGCTCATCTATCCATCCCCAATTCTGCAAAGTATTGTTTGCAATTCCGTTCCGACCCAGAAACGGAATCCATGAAATCATGCGGATAATGTTGGAAGTCCAGAATGGAATCGTGCACAACAGGAATAATGTGATTTGCATGGTCAGGCTTTTCACATGAAAAGCAAGAAAGTATGCAACAGTGAACCCGATCGTCAGGCAGAAGAACCACGTAATTGCGGTGAACATCAGCGTTTTTAAGTAAACGCTGACCGTTACCTTTGATGTAAAAAGATACTGGTAATTTTCAAACTGGAAAGCGGGGTAGTAGCTGTATTCGCTACTACCCCAGAAACTGACCATAACAATAACGCCAACCGGTATCAGCAGAAAAAAGCTGAGTACCGATAGCAATGGGCTAACCAGAAGCCAGCCTTTTATATGTCGCATTGCGTTCATGTTTTCATTGGTCAGTCATTCTCTTTCGTTTTAAGCCGCGATGAACTCATTCCATTTACGAACCATGTGCTGGTTTTCGTCCATTACTGCATTCCAGCACGCAACGCTGCCCATTCGATCGTTAAACGAACCGCCGTCTCGAACTGCGCCGGCTTTTTCCATGACAACCCCTTGTGGATTGACAATTTCTTCAGTAGCGGGTTTGCCTTCAAACCAGAAGCCCCACTCGTTTTCACTCATAAAGTTCTTGGAAGTTTCAGGCACTGCGGAGTAATATCCCTGGCGCATCAGGTAGCCGCCAACCCAGCCAGATAAATACCAGTTAATGTACTCATAAGCAGCGTCAAGTTCCAAACCACTGAGGTTCTTGGACAATCCAAGCCCACCACCCCAGGAACGATAACCTTCTTTGAGCGGCTGATAAACACATGGAATACCTTTTGACCTTACAGCTGTTATTGCTGGTGACCACATGGATTGAATAACGACCTCACCAGAGGCCATCAAGTTAACGCTCTCATCAAAACTTTTCCAGAATGCGCGGAACTGACCGTTCTTCTTGGCCTCAGTCATGATGGCCATGGTTTTGTCAATTTCTTCTTTGGTCATATTGCCTTTGTCACCATAGGTGACTTCACCCATGGCTTCGCAAACCATTGCCGCATCCATAATGCCGATAGAAGATATATCCAGAATCGATGCTTTACCTTTGAATTCCGGGTTGAGCAATTCAGCCCACGAAGATATTTCTCGATTGATCAGATCGGGTCGGATACCCAGTGTATCTGCATTGTAAATAGTTGGAATGAGTGTCATCCAGCCAGACTCATTATCAACGAATTCTTTGCCGTCGGGTCCGTCTACAAAACCAACGGTGTGCGGAGCAGTACCCTGTGCAATAACACTCTCTGGTGTTAATTTGCCATTTCGAAAAATGCCGACAATTTTGTCGTAGTTGTCAATGCGCGATGTATCCATTGGCTGCAGATTACCTGCTGGCCAAACTTTCTTGCAAATCCAGTATTCAATGTCGGCAATATCAAAAGACTTCGGTTGTGTAGCTGCTCGTTGCGCAAC
>CALJNA010000175.1 GCA_937981955.1 uncultured Granulosicoccaceae bacterium | reverse complement strand
TAAGAACGACATTATCGAAAACTTCGGTACTCCGTGCGCGGTAATCGATCTGGATGTGGTTGAGCGCAACATTAAAAAAGCCCAGTCACTCTGCGACAAGGCAGGACTGTCCAACCGCCCTCACATTAAAACGCACAAATCGCCAATACTGGCGCAATTGCAAATAGACGCAGGAGCCAAAGGCATCACATGCCAAAAGCTCGGTGAAGCAGAAATCATGGCCAATGCCGGCATCACCGATATTATTATTGCCACCAATCTACTCGGCGCTGCCCGATCGGGAAAGCTGGGTGCTCTGCAAAAACAATTGCCACTTAAGGTGTGTGCTGATAACACGGTATCGCTGGCGGAATATGCCAAAGCAGCCGCATTCGCTGAACGCCCAATGGATGTCCTTATCGAGTGCGATACCGGACAAAAACGCGCAGGTGTCGAAACGCCTCAGGAAGTACTCAAGCTAGCGGAGGTTATAAAAGCCGAACCCTGGTTGCGCTTTGCAGGCTTACTGTTTTACCCAGCACTGAATACTTGGCCGAAAACACAAGAGTTTCACGATGTTGTTATATCCAAACTCAAAGAGATTGGCTTATCACCAGAGATTGTTTCAACCGGCGGGACGCCAAATTTTATTCATTTGGGCGAATTAAAGGGTGCCACAGAACATCGAGCCGGCACCTGTATATTCAACGATCGAATGATGATAAACGCAGGTGTAGCTACACTTGAAGATTGCGCGTATCAGGTTTATAGCAGCGTTGTCAGTCGAGGTGGTGAAGAGCGTGGCATTCTGGATGCAGGTTCTAAAACTCTAACCACAGATTCGGGCGGGCTCGACGGGTTTGGACACATCATCGAACATCCGGCCGCCCGCATTCACAAATTCGCCGAAGAGCATGGGTTTCTGGATTTGTCGGCTTGCAACGATAAACCCGAAGTGGGCGACATTGTGCGGGTCATTCCGAACCACGTGTGCGTGTCGGTGAATATGTTTGATCAGCTAGTTGCTGTTCGAGGGGACAATATTGAACAAGTCATTCCTGTGGAAGCGCGTGGGAAGTTGGTTTGATTGGCTTAGAAGTATGGAAATGTTCTATCAATGTTGCGAGACCAAGACCTCTACTTTCTAGTACCAGTTGCAAGGCCAAGGCCTTGCAACCAACGCTAAAATTTTCTTACGGCTTCTTCGGAGTCTGGTACTCAACTTCTTTTTGAAATGGCTTCCAGGTGGTTTCATAACCAACAAAACCTTTATCAGTCGGTTTCATCTGACTGGTGGTAACGTATTTTGACTCACCTGCTGGTACTACAGGTCGTTCTTTCTTTGGCTCACTCATGTCTCTTTCCTCTTGCTTTGCTTAATCCAATTTTGCCATTTTTACAGGCAAAACAATGTTGAATAACGTCGAATTTCGATTTAAACCTGCAACGAAGTGACCAATTTCCGGCCTCGTTGCGCGCGTTCCTGAGCGCTTTTATGGAGATGCTCGTACTCCGTTCCATCAAATAATGTGCACAGCCGTTCAAACTCTGCAACCGATGCTTCCGCCATATCCAGATAATCAGACTCCTGCGCAAGTGCATACATTGCCGAGGCTCTGTTAGCAGAAATTATCGCGTTAACCAGAGGTAGTGCATCTGCATTGACCGCCTTCAAAGTAGCATCGTATAGTGGTATGGACGCTTCCAATGCACCAATATCTTCTTCATGTTCACCTAAGGCTTGCATGGTTGCGGCCAGATTGTTTTGCGTTAAAGCCCAGGAAGTCGCATTCTTCTCAATGGGTCTTTCAGTTAACGCGTTCCGTAGCGCGACCACCGCCTGTTCCAGTGTCCGTGCACCACGTCGATGAGTGCCAAGCTGATACAGAAGCGAACCCACCGTACACATAGCGCCAGACCATTCTTCGGTACTACCCTCTTCGCGAGGAATCAGATTCACCGCCTGCTTACATGAGGCTAATGCCTGCTTCAGCATGCTGGCGTCATCGTCGAGAAGTCCGATATTTTGCATGACCATACCCAAATTGTAAGTGGTCTTGCCCCACTCCAGTGGCGCATCTTCCTGCGTGCGTATCTCCAGAGCCTGTTCGTACGATAGCGCCGCCTGCTCCAGATAGTGAAGACTGCCACTGCGCTGTCCAATGAAACCCATCACGTCACCAATATTGTGATGAATGAAGGAGAGCCTTTCTGGATCATCCTCTCTGTCGGTCATCATCTGCATGCCTTGCAGCAATTCAATAAATTGCTGGAAAACGTGCGCACCACCAAGTCGTAACTCTCGCTGATCAGCGGCGTCTTGCAGGTTTTCCTGCGAGTTCGCCCATTCGATAAGCGTGGGTTTGTTCAGGTAAAGTTCAAAAACAGTTCGTTCATAACGTTCGATAGCCTGCCCTAGCGCACCACGAACCGGGGAATCTTCATCGAGCACACCCAGTAATTCACGCCCGTTGCCCTGATAACGCCACTGAAACGAGACATCGAGTCCCGGTGCTAACAAAGCTTCTGCGTACAGGTGAGGCATAATGATGCGTCGCTGGCTTACCCGGAAATGGGTCTAACCGTCTGACCCTTTCCAACAATCTTGCTGATGTCCGGCTCTGCTTCAATCGGACCGCCGTGCTCCAACTCTTCAGCTGTTGCATCACGCACAGTAATAATATTCAATTTGAAAATGACTTCACGCCCACACAATGGATTGTTGCCATCAATGGTGATCGTTTTATCGTCCATGCGTGTCACGATAAACGTTTTGGTTTTACCCTCATTGTTTTCCATCAGAATCGACATGCCCAACTCACGATACTCTTCAGGCACGTTTTCAAGAAGGTCAGTTACCACCAAAGATTCATCTCTAGGACCAAACAGCTTATTGCAATCGATGGGTACTTCAATGATGTCACCGGGCAACTTACCTTCAATTTCGGCGGTGACCTGTGGTGCCAGTATTTCGTTTAGTCCGTGAACATATCCGATGGGATACTCGACTTCGGTCAATACGCTTTTGGTTTTTGAATCGATGACCTTATAAGTCAGCTCAACCAACTTTCCATCGGTGACCGGGTCTTCCATCGACATATCAACCATTTTCTGACTCCATTGACGTTAAAGTTATGGTGCTTACGAACACCTAAGCTAAAAAAGCTGAATAAATCCAAGCAGGTAAAAAAGCATGCCTAGAAAATTGATGCACCAAAAATTTTAATCTCTTCTTCCTTATCGTAACCAAGCACAAGGCGACCAAGCCACTCACCTTCCTTTTTAGAGCTGCGCATACGGTACAAAACCGTCACATGTTCTCCGCGGCGGATAATGCCGAGATAATCATAGTTAGGGTCGAGGCTGCGAGTAAGTTCACTTTTTGCGAATTGCTTGCCGATTTCAACCTCGTTAAGACCAAACAGCAATTCATACGAGAATTTGCGAATGAATTTCCCGTATTCACCTTCGTTGGAATACTTAATCAGGTCTTCCCACATTGGATGTGCTTCGGCCAGAATTTCTTCGTCTGAATGTTCGATTATATTCATAGAAATTTTGCGCTTAAGAACGAAAGACCGCCCTTGTGCGTCTGTGTAAAAGAACGACCAACAAAAATGTTGTCGTAGAGAGAGCTAAAACGAGTACTTGCTTTATTGTTTCGAAAAAGCTGCTGACAATGGTCAGCAGCTTTTGTTCTTGTTATCAGGCTACGTTTTCTTTGCCGTCAACATCGATCAAGTGATAACACGGTGCTTTTTCCATCGTGTATTCACCCGTCTCAGGGTCACGTCGAGAAACAGTGAGTACATGCCAGTTCTCGTCGTCCACTTTCATGTGATCGCCTCGGTAGTAATATCCAGGCCAACGAGTTTCTTTACGGAACAAGGTATGCTGAATAACAGCTTCAGATGTTAACTGTCGGTGCTTGATCTCCCAGGCGCGCAGCAGTTCGTGAATGTCTTCTGCAGCCACTTTCTCAAGATCTTCTTCGAGTAGCTTCATCTTTTTCAGACCAATGTTGAGTAGCTTTTCGTTGGTCATGTAACTGACCGTTACACCACCAGCGTACTCGTCCATAAGTTTCTGCAAGCGATCAAGTGCTTGACGTGGGTTGATGTAGTTCGGGTTAACCGAGCCGGCGGTGATCTCGTTGCGGTAAACCTTATAGGTTTCCATCGGCTTGTAAATTTCTTCTTTACGACCCTGGATCTGCTCATCAGATACACGGATACCTTCGGCTTTACCATCATCGATGTATTTACACGCCGCTTTCGCCGCGATTCGACCTTCAGTAAACGAACCTGAAGAGAACGCGTGAGGTGTTCCACCTACAGCGTCGCCTGCACCGAACAGACCTTCAACGGTCGTCATACGGTTGTAGCCCCACTGATACTCAGGTGGCGAAAGATCAGCAGGACCAGAACACCATGCACCACAACCCGTGGCGTGTGATCCCATGACATATGGTTCAGATGTAGTGAGTTCCGGGTTTTCGTATTTCGGGTCAACGTCTGTTGCAGCCCACAGTACCGCCTGACCCACAGTCATACCCAGAAAGTTGTGCCAGCCAATTTCTTCAAGATGTGGATCCTGGAATGCTTCCATGGTCACCATGTGGATAGGTCCGCGACCGGCATTCACTTCCGAGATGAATGCATGGTTACGCAAACATGTGGGGATAGGACGATGACTCAGGTGTGATGCTTCAGGGTCGAGGTATTCCTTGCCAACAATTTCTTGCAAAGAAGGCCACCATTTGGACTCGTATTCTTCTCCAAGACCATTGCAGGTATAGGTTTTTAAATGCAGGAAGTATGCGCCTACCGGACCGTAGCCATCTTTGAAACGCGCCAGTACGATACGATTTTCCATCTGGGTCATTTTCGCACCTGCGTTGATCAAAAGACCATATGCAGAGCCTGAAGACCATGGTGCATACCAGACTCGGCCTGCACCCTCACCCACGGAACGTGGCTTGAAAATGTTTGAAGCACCACCGGCAGCCACGATAACGGCTTTCGATTTGAATACGTGGTAGTTACCAGTTCGGACATTAAAACCAACGGCACCAGCTACGCGATTTTCTTTTGCGTCATCCATTAACAAATGCGTGACACAAATGCGATTGAACACTTGATCGGCTGATTTCTTCGCAGCGTCTGCAACGATGGGCTTATATGACTCCCCATGAATCATGATCTGCCAACGACCTTCACGCTGGTAGGTTTCTGTTTTGGGATCTTTCATGAGTGGCAAGCCCCACTCTTCAAACTGATGCACGGTAGAGTCAACGTGACGAGCCATATCAAACAGCAAGTCTTCGCGCACCATACCCATTAAATCGATTCGGGCATAACGTACGTGATCTTCGGGGTTGTTCTCCCCAAAGCGCGTTCCCATGTAACAGTTGATTGCATAAAGACCTTGAGCAACCGCACCGGAACGATCGATGTTTGCCTTTTCGGCTATAACGATCTTTTTGTCCTGACCCCAGTAACGAGCTTCAAATGCTGCACCGGTGCCGCCAAGACCTGCGCCACAGACAAGGATGTCTATGTCGTCTTCAACGATAGTATCGTATTTCATTAGTAGCTCACCCCTTCACGCATTTCGAGACCGTTGGACTCAAGTGTGTGCAAACCACCGTCATCAAACCGGATGTACTTCGGCTCGTTAAACAGCAGTTCACTATCACGCTGCTCCTGAGAAGGCGGTTCTACATCACGCAGTTGCGGTGTCGCACTACCCCAGGGCTTTGTCGTGATTGGTGCAAGCAGATCGATGTCTTTCTTGCCGTTGCGGAACTTGATGCGCCAGGCGATCACGCCTTTCTCTTCATCACGCTTTACGCGTACAGAATGTCCCAGTGGTGCAAAATCGGCGTAACCACGAACATCAATGGCTTGATGTGGACAAGCCTTAACGCACGAGTAGCACTCCCAGCACATGTTTGGCTCAATGTTGTAAGCGCGACGAGTCGTGGTATCGATGTGCATGATGTCTGAAGGGCAGATATCAACACAGTGACCACAGCCGTCACAACGAGTCATGTATACAAAAGTAGGCATTGAATATTCTCCGAAAACTTAAATGTCGGTTAGTAGTGACGGGGAGCTTCGCGCTTGATGCCGAGTCCCATGTTAGGTGGATTTGTACCAAGGTAGGTTGGCAGATCCGGAAATTTAGCCTGCAGTTCAGGATCAGTCAGGTCATAGTCAAATGGCAGGTTCTCGTTCGAACCATCTGCCTGCGCCACTTTCTTTTGAAACGCGGCTGCCGGTTTGAAAAACATATGCGCAAACTTGGACCAATAAACCGAACCAAACAAAACGGTTGAGCTAACGATAAACAACGCAAACATCAGGTAAGAGATAACACCTAAACCAATTGCCTGTGTGAATGACCACAATAGTGCAAATGTCGCCGTTGCCAGAAGACCAAGAATAAACAAATCGCCGCGGCCATTGAATTGATTCCATTTAACACCTTCGGATGCAACATCCACTCGGATGGCGAACCAGAACCAGTACCCACCTACACACAATGACAAAGCACCGAGGTGCCATAGGAAAGTAACGAGACCAGAGGCTTCCTGACCAGAACCTGTGTATTTGAAAATAAGGATGGCGGTGGTTACAACGAAAAAGATAAAGCCGTACATTGTCATTAAATGCGACAAACGACGTTTTGAGTTGCAGAACTCTGATGATGTCAGTACTTCATTGGCAACCGTTTTAACAGCCAGACCGGCTTTCTTGCCGCCACCTACTTTATGTTTTGCATTCGCTTGAGCTTTTTTAGAGTTCGCAAAGAAGTACTTGGCGCTTTGCTTATGCATCATGTCGAGCACGGTGCCACCAATAACCAACAAAATCATGAGGACAACATAGGTCTTCATCATTGAGGGCGGGATGAACGCCGCTATTTCGGAAAATGGATTATGCATTTAGTCTGTTCCTCATGCCTTGAACAACCGTCGTAACGATGCTCAACGACCTATACGTGAAAACGAGCCAATTGGATATACAGCAGGCTATCTGTGGCTTTGTGGTGGAAGGGCCGCAGCCGCCGTGGTGCGCGCACTTCCGGTTATTGTCGCCGACAGATACTAGCGGGGTTACCTCCGTAAGACAAATCAACCTCTTTATGCCCCCATAAATTTAATTTGGGGTGCCACCAAACGACTGGGTAAAGAGCGAATTATTCCTCTGGGAAACGCACAAAACGAGCCGATGATTTCAGGCAAGGGTTATATTTTCGGGCTGCAAAGCCACCGAATGGCGCTGGTGTTGAGAACAGGCTCACACAGCCGCAATATCGTCAACTTTCAGACTTTTTATTGTAAGCTCCTGATATCGCGCACTCTGTCACCCTTTACCGAGTACAGCACCCATGGTTTGTGACAATACTCAGGATTGAATCTACGGAAAATTGCAATGACGACACTCATACCACCACATGGCTCGAACACATTAAAACCCTTGTTCATCGCTGATGAATCGGCACGTCTGGCTCTGGAAAAAGAAGCCGCTAACCTGCCAGGTGTACTGATCAGTTCGGCCACCGCTGGCAACGCTGTCATGCTTGCAGCGGGTTATTTCACCCCACTTGATGGATTCATGACCAAAGCTGACGCAATCTCGGTGGGCGAATCCTTCACAACCTCCAGCGGGTTGTTCTGGCCCACTCCCGTATTAAACCTTGTGAGTGATGCCACCGAACTTAACGTTGGTGATCGAATTGCCTTGAAAGACCCCAACGTGGATGGAGAGCCAGTTCTTGCTGTGCAACACATAGCGTCGATAGAAGTGTTCTCCGATGAAGAGATGAACACACTCACCGAGCAAGTGTATGGCACTACAGACTCAGAACATCCTGGTGTTGCCGAATTTCGAGCTCAGGGCAACATTGCTATTGCCGGTCCGGTGCAAGTGCTCAACTACAGTTACTTCGATAAAGAATTTCCAGACACCTTTCGTACAGCCGTAGACATTCGGGAAAGCATTCGCGAGCACGGTTGGAAACGAGTTGTTGCCTTCCAAACGCGCAACCCAATGCACCGAGCACACGAAGAGCTGTGCCACATGGCTATGGACCGATTGAACGCGGACGGACTTGTAATTCATATGTTGCTCGGCAAACTCAAACCCGGAGATATCCCTGCTCCTGTGCGTGACGCCGCCATCCGCAAAATGATTGAGCTTTACTTTCCAGCTAACTCTGCACTGGTAACCGGGTATGGATTCGACATGCTCTACGCTGGCCCTCGTGAAGCTCTGCTGCATGCAGTGTTTCGACAAAATATGGGTGCAACACATTTCATTATCGGGCGCGATCATGCTGGCGTTGGTGATTACTACGAACCATTCGAAGCACAGGAAATTTTTGATCGTATTCCAAAAGATGCGTTGAAGATAGAGCTGTTCAAAGCCGACCATACCGCTTATTCGAAGAAACTCGACAAAGTCGTCATGATGAACGAAGCACCTGATCATACGAAAGAGGATTTTGTGCTTCTGTCAGGAACGGCAGTAAGGGAAATGCTCAGTGAAGGCAAAGCACCGCCGGTTGAATTTTCCAGACCCGAGGTGGCGAAAATATTAATGGAGCACTATCAGGCGCAAAGTTAGAACAGATGCAAAGTTAGATTAGATGCAACACTAGAGCTTGTTGTATTTCAACGACGTACCTCGCGATTTTTCAACGGGGTACTTGGCATCGTTGGCTTTAATCTTATCTGCAGCAGCTTGCTGGATATCGATACCGGCGCGCTCTGCAACCAGCAGAAGATATAAGAAAACGTCGGCACACTCTTCACGTAAACGCTGTTGCATTTGGTCCGTTTGTGCTTCTTTTTCAAACTGATCTTCGGGTTTCCATTGGGCTAACTCCAGCAACTCACTGGCTTCAAGATTCAAAGACAGTATCAGGTCTTTGAGCGAATGAAACTGGCGCCAGTCGCGAGCGTCTCTGAAGTCGATTAACTGTTGCGTAAGTTCGTTTACTGATGGAGGGTTGTGGCTCATGTTTTTTATATTTAAAAATACCAAATGACACTACAAATAGTTCAAATCTCAGACACTCATATTGCTGAAGAAGCTCCGCAACGTCTTGAGGATCTTGAGAACTGCGTCGCTGCAATTAATGGCCTGGAATCAACACCCGATATGGTCGTGCACACCGGCGACATCACTCACAACGGGCTGAGCAAAGAATACCATAACGCCCGCATTCAGCTGGACAAGCTCCATGCGCCCTATGTTGTTATGGCTGGAAACAAAGATAATCGATCAAGATTATTCAACGAATTCAACGATGAACGTTACCGGCTAGCAGATACCGGTTGGGTGCAATATGCTATCGAAGACTTTCCAGTGCGACTGCTGATGATTGATACCGTCAGCGACAACACTAACAAGGGACAGCTGTGTGATGAACGGCTCGATAACATTGAATCAATGTTATCAGCCAACACAACCAAACCCGTTGCACTATTTCTGCACCACACGCCGTTTAAGGCTGAAGGTCTTCCTGATCCCTATCAATACGAAAACTGGGAAGACGTTGATAAGTTAGCCGCGCTTTTATCCAGATTCGACCACATTTGCGGCATGTATTGTGGGCATGTGCATCGCTTCGTCGATGGCGAAATTGCCGGCATTCATGCCAGTGCTATAACCTGTCTGGCTTGCGACTTACGTAAAGGTGAAATTTCTGACGAAGAACGGACACAACCGGTATTTAAAGTCATTACACTGAACACTTGAATAAGATTTGCGTTCACCCCGTCGGAGCATCAATTAGAAAGTGACCCGCGCACCGCTTTTTGCAGAATCATACACCGCAAGTGTTGCACGCAAAGTGGCAGTCGCATCAGCTGCAGATACCAAAGGCGGTTGGGTGCCCGTGATGACATCATGGAAATGGGAAAGCTGCTTGATATAAGCATCTTCTTGCTCGTTTACGAGTTCAGTTGATTCAAACTCACTGGACCAATTACATTTATCACCAGTTGATTTCCACAAAGTCAAATTGGGAAATTCCAGCGAGCCTGTCGTACCCATGAATTTTATGGAGTTTTGTTTAGTCCTTGGAATGGCGGCATTTTCGCCCAGTGCATGCTCCCAACTCCATGGTGAAAAGCTCTGATCTGAAATAAGAAAGGTTCCGAGGGCACCGTTTTTAAATCTCAATACCATGGCGGCCACATCCTCCTTTTCGAAGTTTAATGATGTGTTGGCCGTTTCTGCAGTGATACTGGTGATATCTCCTGCAATGTAACGAAGCAGATCCATCTCATGGATCATATTGGTCAGAATGGGACCTGCCTGCCATTTCTTACGCCAGTCGGCATCGTAGTAGTCATCAGGCTTTCGAACGGTCCATTGTCCACTGACCGAAATAAGCTTGCCGATGTGACCTTGTTGTATAAGCTCCCGTGCCTTATTGACCAAAGCATAGTAACGACGCTGATGCCCTACCAATACATGTTTGCCGGTCGACTGTGATTTCGCAATGGTTTGTTCACACTCCTGCATATCAGACATGATCGGCTTTTCGACCAGCACGTGTGCACCTGCATCCAGCGATTGCAAAGTTGGTTCAAGATGATGCTCAGTAGGCGTGGCGACGACAACACCATCTGGCTTTGTCGCACGCAGCATTTCGCTGGTTGTTTCAAACAGTTGAGTGTTGTATTTCTCTGCAACCGCCTGCGCACCCGGAAACGGGTCTGCTATACCGACCAGCGAAAAATCATCCAGATGAGTGGACGCCAGTAAATGGCGTTTCCCAATGACGCCCGCACCAACAATGGCAAGTTTTAGTTGACTCACAAAAGAGGGTTCCGTAGTAACGTGGCTTGAAATCGAGCTCGATAACGTTCGCTTTTAATTCTAATACGTTTCGCGGACCAATTATGTCATACCAGACTGAACGCCGTTAAGAACTTGCCTCGCAAGTCTGGCGAAAATATCAATCAATTAGCACCAGGCTAACAATCCGGCTGAAATACCCCATACTTAAAGATACTGAACTTTTCGTTCAAAGCATTGAGTGAGGGCGCCGCATTTGAATTGTCGATCTGTCAATACATTCATCCTGCTAATCATCACTGGCTGCGTGCTCGCAGCCTGTGCATTATCTGAGGCATCTGATAGCCTGTCGGATTCAAATACTGGTAGTAATGCACCCCCGCTACAGAAAAAAGTGCCTGTTGACTGGGCCAGTGCAGAGCTGGATGAGAAGCTGAACACAGGCAGCATAAAGCCATTCTCTGTTCAGAAAAACTCGTCAGCCCGCTTGGCGGTTCCGCTGCTGTTACCATCTGAATCAATCACTCTGACAGACATGCTGCCGCCCGTGCAAACGCTATCCCCTGCCAAAATTATTATTGACGGGCGCGGATACTCGGCAGTCATGATGGCGATGAATTTCACCGTTCTTATCGATGGGAGTAATCAGACATTTGTTACTGAACAATCCAGCTCCTCGACGCAGCCACTCAATTTTGATGGCGAGTATCAACCAATCAGCAACGGTGGACAAATCTCGATTGGCCGATACGGTGCGCTGTACGCCATTCAATTACTCTGCACCAGCGAAACTCGAAAAAACTGCATTACCGAAAGAATGGTCAGAGAAGTGATTGAATCCTTGTCGGTGCATGGAACCGGCCCACGATGAAACTAACTACTGCAACAAGCCACAAGCTCGCGCTCGTCCTTGCAATTCTCATGTGCACAGCATGCAGTAGTAATGATGACCAGACGCCACCTGCAGGCGATGACTCCGAATCGAGTTTGAACGAGTCTGATTGTACTTACCTTGACCCGGGTGATCTTGTTCCTGGAAGTGGCGACGGAGTTGAAGACCGAAAGTATTGGTCGCCGAATATGATCAGCCCGTTCGGAATGGTAAATGCTGTTGCTCGAAGTCAGGTTTACAGCCCGGGAGGACTGGGATCACCGAATACCGACCAATGCGCCGCTGAGAATTTTGACTACCCACACCGGGATACATTTTGTGAGCGCAGAAGTGCCGACAGGGATTCATTTAATTGTCCAAGTCGTAGAATCCATCAAGGCATTGATATAAATGCCGGCACAAGAGAACAGTGCCTGCAACTGCAGCAAGCAGCACAATCGGTTGGCAATGGTGCTTCACCTGATATCGCTAACCTGATTCCGGTGCTTGCGGTCGAGGACGGGCAAATATCCTATATTGGCAGCTACACGGTCGATCTTCGCCCTGGCCAGGGTTCTATTTCTCGCTACCGTTATTTGCATCTTAATATGCGTACATTGAACGTTGATTTCGGGACTCGCGTAAAACAGGGCGATGTGATCGGGTACTACTCAAACGACTTTGGCAGCACACCAACCACTTATCATTTGCATTTTGAAATAATAGCCTTTGTTGATGGTGTCGCAGAATATGTATCGCCCTACGCAAGCTTTATTCTGGCTGAAGAAAAATCGAAAAATATTGACTGCGTTAGACTGCTATAGAAAAGTCATCGCAGAGCAGCAAATTCTGGAATAACGAATTCCTGCAACTCATGCAACACATCAACCACCGGACGTGAGCTGAATTTAACGTTGAGTAGAACATGGTTAACACCAATACCACGCAGCGCTCCAAGATGTTCAATCAGGCCTTGTCTGCCAACTCGATATCCCAGATGTATTGGTTGAGCAGCGGCATCAGGCTTATCAGATAAATCTATATACAGAGATTGTGCGAACGGTTTCCAATCCTGTTCTGCCGAATCAAGTGCATCGGTCCACTGCTTTAACACCTGCTTTTGTTGTGACAAGGGACGAGGATACATCAGCCAACCATCCGAGTTGCCGGCAATCCATTCTACCGACTGCCGACTGTTGCCCGTTACCAGCATTGGAATGTCATTGCTGTAACTCTTCGGTAAAATATCAATCTGGCGAGCATACTCGACATGTTCATTCTTCCAGTTTGAGGGTCGATGCGTTGTGGCGCGAATGAATTCTACTGAACTGCGAAACACCTCATCTCGATTTTCATAGGTTGCATCGTAAACCGAATATTCCACCGGACGATCACCTGAAGCCACTCCCAGCACCAAACGTCCCTGACTCAACTGATCAACCGACGACGCAGATTTCGCAATATCTACGCGTTGCCTCAATGGCAAGATAATGGACCCTGTTGCTAACGCTACATTAGAAGTGTGAGCTGCCATATAACCGAGCCAGACCCATGGATCGTACATCTGCCCAACATCCCCAAACCCGGGATCGTACAAAGGCACATCCCGACACCAAAGAGCTGCGAAACCGCTCTCTTCTGCAAGCTGAGCCATAGCGACCTGATTTTGCATGGTGGGAACGGCTGTCGAATACGCTTCAATTGGAAAACCAATACCCAGCGTCAGGTGCCCTTCGGTGAACATTGAAGAGAAGCCATTGCCAAAGGTGCGAGCAGTCACGGACTTGATAATCGCCGGTACTACTGCGCCAGTCGTCGTTCAAGCCAACGCACACCAGCTGAAACGATAAGGATAAGGACCAGATATTCAAGCAGAAGAATGGTGTAGATTTCCAAAGGACGGTATTCGGTTACTACCAATTCATTTGCTTTTCGGGTTAACTCCTGCATGCCAATAACGGATACCAGCGAAGACATTTTCAACATGTACACAAGCTGATTTCCCAACGCTGGCAAAATGCGCCTGATAGCCTGCGGCAGAATGATAAACCGCATAGTATCGAAGTAACCCAGAGCGATCGTGTGCGAGGCTTCATACTGGCCTTTGTCAATAGACTGAATACCGGCCCTGAAGATCTCAGCTTCAAAGGCGCTGTCTGACAGAGCCAGCGCAATGACACCCGCCCAGAACACCGTGATGGTGACATTTAACAGCTGCGGCATGCCGTAGTAGACCCAAAGAATCATGACCAGGATGGGAATCGCACGAACGAGCTCTACGTAAACGCGATTAAATCCATTCAACCACCTGTTAGACGACAAAGCCGGCAGAGCTACCAGCAAACCGACGATGATCGAGATTACAATGGCTGTGACGGACAAAGCTATCGTGTAGTACAAGCCGCCTAGCAAAAATTTCAGGTTTATTCGACCTTTGGGCGTGGTCGGATCAACCACGTACCATCCCCAGTCGCCGGAGCACCCGGTCAAAAGCAGTACAAAACACAGAGCAAGCAGTAGTCTGTTCATTTTGAGAAACTCACGACGTTGTACCAGCCAATATCAATGCGGAAGAATCTGTTCGAGAAATTCCTGACAACGCTCACTTTCCGGGCTTACGAAAAAAGTTTCTTTGTCGGTCTTTTCAACGATTTCGCCGTGATCCATAAACACCATAGTGTCGGCAACCTTGCGCGCAAAACCCATTTCATGTGTCACGCAAACCATGGTCATTCCACTCTCTGCAAGTTCTACCATCACGTCCAGTACTTCATTGATCATTTCCGGGTCCAATGCTGAAGTGGGTTCATCGAAAAGCATAATATCGGGTTCCATGCACAACGAACGCGCAATGGCTACGCGTTGTTGTTGTCCACCGGAAAGTTGAGTGGGAAATTTCTGTGCCTGCTCCGGAATTCGAACGCGTTCCAGATATTGCATTGCCAGCTCGTTGGCATTCGCTCTACTCATGTTACGTGAGCGAATCGGACCCAGGGTCAGATTATCAAGCACACTTAAATGCGGGAACAAGTTGAATTGCTGAAACACCATGCCAACATGATCATGAATTGACTGAAGACTTTTCTTGCTTCCGTCGAGCGTTACGCCATTAATCGTAATAATGCCGTCGTCGTGCTTCTCCAGCTGATTGATGCACCGAATCAGTGTGGATTTTCCTGACCCTGAAGGACCACACACAACCACACGCTCACCAACACTGATATCGATAGAAACTGTTTTAAGCGCCTGAAAGGTACCGAAAAACTTCGAAACTCCCTGCATGGTGACAACAGCGGAATCATGCGTCGGCTGAATCTGGGACACTGAAGCGCCTATTCGAGGAATTAACTTGTGTGTAAGTTAGCAGAAATGGTGGTTTTGATGTTCAGAATATGGTGTCGGTTGCAAACTTCCAGCGACCGTGCAACGATAAGGTTTTGATCTATCCTCGGAAAAATATAATGAAACTAATGAAGTCTCTGGTCGCAGTAGCCGTACTCAGCCTGGCTGCCTCTTCCGCATTCGCGCAATCTGCGCTGAAAGACATACTTGACAATGGTGTCCTTAAAGTCGGCACAACCGGCGACTGGAACCCGATGTCAGTAAAAGATCCGGCAACCAACAGCTACAAGGGTTACGACATTGATGTAATGACGGAACTCGCCAAAGATCTTGGTGTCGAACTTGAGTTTGTTGCCACAGACTGGAAGACGCTGGTGAATGGCGTTGTAGGTGGTAACTACCACATGACAGGTTCTGCCTCTATCAGCCCTGCCCGAATGAAAGCAGCTGGTTACTCGGACAGCTACATTGCGGTACAAATCCAGCCTTACACCACCGCCGATAAGGCTGACCGTTTTAGCGGTTGGGATTCGATTAACAAGGCCGATGTTAAAGTTGCAGCAACTCTTGGCACTACGTTCGAAAAGCAAGTTAAAGAGTGGTTCCCCAATGCCGAAATCAAGGCAATCGAAGCACCAGCACTGCAACATCAGGAAGTGCTGTCAGGTCGTTCCGATGTATTTGTAACATCTAACATCGAAGGCGCTACCTTAACCACCAAATTCGACAAACTGGTTGCCATCGAAGTTGAGGCAGCGCGCGCACCAACACCGATTGCAATGCTGCTACCGCAGAGCGATCAGGTATGGATAAACTACGTAAACAACTGGATTAAGATCAAACAGGCACGTGGGTTTTTCGATGCAACAGCAGCTAAATGGGGTTTGTAAAAAGCCGTTTCCGCTTAATCGTATGCAGGCGCTTTCAGATCGAAAGCGCCTGAATATTATCTTTTCATTCTTATTCATTTGCCGCCATCCTCAGACACCGAATCGGTATCAAGTATTTCAGGTCAATCACACCAGGACGCTTGTCAGTTGAATGAAAAAAAACATGCTGACATCTGTACTTCTGGTTGCTGGCTCATCGCGCAGGTTCGGTAGTGGAAACAAATTGCTGCAAAACTGGAAAGGCTTGCCACTTTGCGTTCATGCCCTGAATTCACTGATAGAAAGCCAGTCCGATAATATCTTGATCGTGACTGGCTACCAGCACGAGCTTGTCCAGACTGCCCTGATCACGCATTGCGAGCCAGCTTTTACCACTCGCCGAGTGCGAGTTGTTCACAATCACGCATTTAACGATGGCATGGGCAGTTCAATAGCCTTCGGAATGCATCAAGTCGATCAATCGACGGGTGCGGTTCTAGTGTGCCTGGGTGATATGCCAAACGTGTCGCCAGAGATTATTGATGCACTAATTGCAACCTGGCAAGAGAATCCCGACTTCCTGGCCTATGTGCCCACGTTTGCTGATGAACGCGGCAACCCGGTACTGCTAAGCTCAGAACTCTTCGATGAACTGGGCAAATTGACCGGCGATAGAGGTGCAAAAGATTTGCTAACCAAGAACCAGCGGCGTGTGTTGCCTGTGCCATTCACAACCGAGGCCATTCGATTCGATATTGATGCGCAATCAGATCTGTAAAGTAAAGCTACCCTCGTACAAACTGAATATATTGATGCGTCTTTCAGGATATAGCACTGTCTGAAATCAGCTCCCCTCGCCAATTGCCGGCGGCTACTTCCTCTTGCAATAATTCCAGCAACGTATCATAAGTCGCCTTCGCCGCTGTAGACAAAGGCCGATTCGATGGAATGGCAAGGGAAATTATTCTTGAAAGCTCCGGCTCTACGATACGCCGCGCATTGACATTTCCTTGCTCCCAGAGTGCCTGTATTGCCGGCCAGCCGATTACAACTGAACCCAAGCCTGCGCTAACCAAACTTAATATGGTTAACAGTGATTGTTGTTCGTATCGCACATTAAGTGCATGACCGCTGCGGCTGGCAGCCTCTTCAACCATTTGTCGCAGATGCACTAGTCTGTCCGGCATAACCAGATCGATAGGCACGACATCCTCCAAAGCAATATTCCGGGTGTCCTTTTTTTTGCCAGTACGCTTTGAAACCAGAAACAAAAACTCTTTTAATACTGGTTTTACTTTTGCACTGCTAAGCGCTTCTGCATGTGCGACCAAGCCAAAACTAACCTGCCCACTTTCAATAACATCCCCAGTTTGATATCCCAAACCATCAACAATCGATACAACCACCCCGGGATGATTCCTACCCATTCGTTCTACCAGCTTGGGGCCGATCAGCGCTGCAGATCCAACTGTCAAAGCAACACGCACTTCGCCACTGACACCTCCTTTACTGAGCTTGACATCACTAACAGCAAGTTCAAGCTGATCCAGAATGGAACGGGCATGCGCATAAAACCGTTTCCCCTGAGAGGTTGGGGTTGCACCTCTTCTATCGCGTCGCAGGAGTTTATTTTCCAGTTCAGTTTCCAGAAGACCAATCTGTCGACTTAGTGCAGGTTGGGCAATATCGAGCTGGCGTGCAGCAGCCACAAAGCTTCCTGCTTCGACAATTGCTACGAAATAACGTATCTGCGCAAGTTTCATCTCAGTCCAAACACGCTCACCGAATACAGATCAGTCCAACGCTCAGCATTTAAATTATCGACACACCTTTAACCATAACAAGATGTTCAAGCAACTGGCTCTGTATAACATTTTGTTATATCTAATATCAACTTTTCTGTCTCGTTCCCATGCAGCGGGCGTGATACGGTCGAGAATTATGAGGTTTGACGAATGCAAACCGAAATCCCTGTTTCGCTTGAAACAGTCCGGGTTTACCGATTGGTACTGTTATCCATACATTTATGAGTTGTCAAAAAATCAGAGGCGGGGCACTGCTAGCCAGAGCATTAAAAGAAAAAGGTGTTGAACACGTGTTCACACTTGCCGGTGGTTTCTGCAATCCGGCCCTCGAAGGTTTTATGGAAACACAAACCTCGGTCATCAATTGCCCACACGAGCAAGTAGCCGGACATCTTGCCGATGGTCACGCAAGAATTACACGTCAGCCAACCGTTTGCCTTGTTGGTCCGGAAGGGTTTGCCAACGCTGTACCTGCAATGCTCGAGGCTGCAGGAGAACGATCGCCGGTTATTTTCATCACCGGATCATCAACACTGAAACGACAAGGCGCAGGTGGATTCAAAGAAATCGACGATGTGGCCATCGCTGCACCACTGGTTAAGTATTCTGCACAGATAACCGATGGCGAACGAATTAGCGAGTTTGTTGATCGAGCTTGGATTGCCGCTACGTCGGGATATCCTGGTCCTGTGCATATTAGTCTTCCCGTCGACATCATGTTTTCTTCGTTTGATGAAGATGCCGGCAGAGACGAACGACCCTACAATCGCAACAATTTGGCACCTGCACGTGCCTGGCCCGAACCGGAAAAGCTAAAGCGGATACTGAGTTTGATTGAAAAAGCCGAACGACCGGTGGTTATCGGTGGTCACGGAGTCTGGTGGTCGCGTGCCGAACAAAAGCTTAGTGAGGCTTGTGCACGCTTGCGTATACCCATGTTCAATGTTCCCTATCACCAGAAGTTGCTTCATCAACAATCGCAAAGCTATTTGGGCTTGGCTGATTTCCATCAATACCATCCTTCAAAGCCTGCGATACAGGAAGCCGATGTGGTTGTGATGGTCGGCGGCCGACTGGATAATCAAATGAATTTTGGTAACCCGCCTTTTTTCCCAAAAGAACAAACGCTGATCTGTGTGAATGGTAGCCATGAGGAAATCGAATTCAACCGGGCTGCTGACGAGCTTCTGCTCTGCGACCCAGGCGCATTCTTCGATGCACTGTCGTCGTTAAGTAAAACATGGTCATCGTGGTTCGAATTACAAGTTAGTCGACGTACCACGTGGATTAACGAATGGGTCAACCATCTGAAAGACGAGGATGCCAAAGGTGGAAAAATGCATCCGCTGCAACTTTCAGTCGATGTACAAATGGCAATGAAACGTGATGACTGGCTGGTATTTGACGGAGGCAACACGCATTTCTGGTCAGAGATTGGCGTTAGTATCGCCGCTGCGCAAGGACAACAATTTGCCGGCATATCTCATCCCGGCAGTTACAGCCTACTGGGCGTTGGCGTATCGCTGGCGGTTTCGGCCAAAGCAATTCATCCTGAGAAAACCGTTGTGTTGATATCCGGCGATGGAGCTTTTTTGTCAGGCGGCCTGTCTATAGAAGCTGCGTTTCAGGAAAATCTGCCGATTGTTGTTGTAATTGATAACAACGGTGGACTTGATTGTATTTCACAACAACAGGAACGACTGTTCAATAACGGCCGACACTTCGCAACCGATTTTCGCGATATTCCGTTTCACACCATGTTTGAAGGGATGGGTGGCCACGGCGAGTTAGTGGAATCACGTGATGAACTTAAACCTGCACTCGAACGTGCGATTGCCAGTGGCAAGACTGCGTGCTTGAATGTTAAATGCAAAGGCGTAATCAGCCCGATAGTGGCAGCTACATCTGATAAACGCGACAAAGCGTCCATTGAATAGCTTACCTGACAGACAACAATAAATTCGATGATCAATGATTCAAACCAGATCAGGATTTAATTAGCCTGATTAACCATTTCACTCAAGACCGGAGGATAAGAATGCGCTCAATAATGAAAGGCCTTATGGGATTGCTACTACTCCCGACATTGGCGTTGGCCGATGGATATCCAGAAAAAAATGTGGTGTATCAAATAACGTTTAATCCGGGCGGCGGTTCCGACATTCGCGCTAGACAACAGCAACCCGAGTTGGAAGCCGATCTCGGCGTCAAGATTCCAATTCAATACAAGCCAGGCGGTGGCGGTTCCTTAGGTTGGGCCGAATTGGTAAAGAAAAAGCCTGACGGCTACTTTATGTCCGGTATCAATATTCCTCACATCATTCTGCAACCACTGGCACGTGACAATGCGGGGTATAAAACTGAGCAGATTGAACCGGTCATACTATTTCAGCAAATACCTTTCGGCATAACCGTCATGGCAGATTCTCCATTTAAAACCCTGGAAGAAATGATCGCTTATGCGAAGGAGAATCCTGGCGCTGTAACCATTGGTGGCTCCGGGACATGGGACGCCACACATATCGCACATTTGCAGTTTGAAAAAATGGCCGGCGTTAAATTCACCTATGTTCCACACAAAGGCGGTAAGCCAAAGCAAACGGCTCTGTTAGGCGGGCATACTATGGCCAGCTGGTTTGGCGTAAGTGAGTGGCTTCCTTATGGCGACAAGGTACGCAACCTTGCGGTCGCAACCGAGGAACCAGTAGAAACCAACCCCGATTTAGCCACCTTCAAATCTCTGGGTTACGATCTTTACTCATCGGTCTATCACGGTGTAGGCGTTCCTGCCGGAACACCACCCGAGGTGGTCGCCCGACTCGAACAATCGTTCACAAAAATAGCCAACGACCCTGAAGTTCGGGCTCGGAAGTTGAAGGACGGCATTCTACCTATTGCCATGAGTGGCGCTGAGGCCAAAGCGCTAATCAACGCGCGCAAAGAAGTCTGGGCACCGATTGTTGACGAGTTCAAATAACGCACTCAAGGTACGTTCAGTATGTTTGATGGTTTAATCTCTGGCGCGGCCCATCTGGCCGCGCCAACCAACATACTGTTTCTATTTTTCGGTACCGCACTGGGTATCGTTTTTGGTGCAATACCCGGGCTCACTGCCACTATGGGCTTAGCCTTATTGGTTCCGTTTACTTTTACCATGGAACCCTCGACTGGCCTGCTAATGCTGGCAGGCATTTATGTTGGCGCCATGTATGGCGATGCCATACCCGCCATTTTAATTAATACCCCAGGCACACCGGCTGCTATTGCCACAACCTTCGATGGTTACCCGTTATCCCAAAAAGGTATGGCGCAGCACGCATTGGTCGCTGCAGCTTTTGCTTCGTGCGTCGGCAGCATCATAGGTAATATCGTGTTAGCAGGTGCCGCTGAACCACTTGCCGAGATGTCGTTGAAGTTTGGTCCGGCTGAATATTTCTGGCTTGGAATCTTTGGCTTAACCATTATCTCTGTGCTCTCAAGCGGCAATTTGCTGAAAGGTTTTATCACGGCAGGCATTGGTTTGTTGTTGTCTTCTGTGGGCATGGCAAGCCTGTCCGGGGAAGTGCGACTGACATTTGGTTTTCCGGAAATGCAAGGAGGAATTGGTCTGGCTGGAGCCCTTATAGGCTTTTTCTGCTTGCCTGAAATTTTATCGAACGTTATTGGCAAGCGCCGCGATACTTACGCTGGTGAACAAGTCCAACCATCGCTACGAGTTATTGTCGAAACCGGCATAGATTTGCTGAAGCGCCCAGTGTTGATGTTGCGATCATCCATCATTGGATTAGTAGTGGGTATTGCACCAGGGGCTGGCGGCAATATCGCCAGTATGGTGTCGTATAGCGAAGCTACTCGGTGGGAAAAAAACAAAGAAGAATTCGGTAAAGGAACGATTCGTGGGGTAGCGGCATCCGAAGCTGCAAATAGCGCCATGGCACCCGGCTCTCTAATTCCACTACTCACACTAGGGATTCCCGGCTCACCCCCAGCTGCAGTTATTCTCGGCGCACTCATGCTGCATGGTATGCAGCCGGGTAACGATCTCTTTGCAGTTTATGCTGACGTCACTTATGCATTTATTATTGGGCTAATGATTGCATCCATTGCCGTTCTGATTCTCGGCACAGCAGGCTCATTCATCTACGCTCGCATTATCAATGTACCATCACGATTGCTCGCACCGTTAATACTGGTTATGACAGTTCTTGGCTCGTATGCAATACGCAATAATCTGTTGGACGTCTGGGTTATGTTGATTTTTGGCATTATCGGTCTGATTTTAAACCGCCTCAAATTCGAACCGGCTCCACTGGTCCTCGGGATTATTCTTGGCCCCTATATTGAAAATGGTCTGGTGCAATCAATGATGATAGGCGGAGCATCAGGCAGTGTGCTCAGCTATATGACATTGCGCCCAATCAGCTTGTTTCTAATTGCGCTTTGCCTTATATCAGCACTATGGCCAGTTTTCATGGCCTGGAGAGCACCTGCAAAGACTGACACTGTGAACAGCACCAGCGAATCTGGTTTAAATAGTGATCGCATCATGGGCATCGCATCGATTACGATCGCTGGCATTGCATTAGTATTTACTCAGGAATTAAGTCTCTACGGTGGTGTATTTGTTTATTTTGTTGCCGGTGCACTGGGTGTGCTGGGAACAGTAACCTTGATAAAAGGGTTCGTAAAGCCAGAAAAAATTAAGTTTTTCGAATCGACATTGGAATGCAACCGCATACTGTTGGGCCTAGGGATGCTGTCGCTTTATCTTGTCCTTATACCCATTCTGGGGTTTCTGATTTCAAGCCTGATCTTTTATTTCATGATGTCTATATCACTGCGCGACAGTGCGATAACAAAAAAATTCGTGCTTATTGCCACATCTCAGGCAGTATTAGTCGTCACTGGGTTATATGCATTGTTCTTCTATGTGCTACAAGTACCTTTGCCAGCACCTATTTGGGAATAGAACAACATGCCATGCAATGATAATCAATGATCAATGCTGATCTCAAAAATAAAACTGCCCTTGTAACCGGTGCCGCGTCAGGTATCGGGCTGGCAACAGCCGAAATGCTGGCGGCGAACGGTGCAAAAGTCGCACTGAATGATTTGCCCGGTAATGAAAAACTGGGCAAGGCAATCAACACACTTCAGGCAAAGGGTTTCAATGTTGTGGCAGCACCGGGTGATACGGGCAATGAGCGATCTGCCAACACCATGGTGGCGCACGCCATTGATGAGCTTGGCGGTTTGGATTACCTGATTAACAATGCCGGAACACCAGGTACAAAATCACCCATTCCAGCCAATGATCTTGAAACACAAGATTCAGATTTCTGGCAACGCTTACTGTCAGTAAACCTGCTTGGACCATGGCACTGTACCCGTGCCGCCATTGCGACGCTTAAAAAACACAAAGGTGCTATTGTTAACACCGCCTCTACTGCAGGCATTATTGGCAACGGGTCAAGCTCCACCTACTCTGCTACCAAAGCTGCACTAATCAGCCTGACTCGCGAACACGCCAGAGCATTTGGCCCTGATGTCCGGGTTAATGCTATCGCGCCAGGTGTTGTCGACTCAGAGTGGGAATGCAGATTCGAACGCACTGAAGCTATGCTTGCGAGCATTCCAATGAAACGTTCAGGCGTACCGCAAGACTACGCCGAAGCCATTCTTTTTTTGTGTGCCAGTACGGGTTACATTACTGGCCATACACTGGTTGTCGATGGCGGACTCACAGCCGGCCCGTCAGTTACTGGATAATCGCACTACTCTATGGCCAGGTAAAAATGAACAAAGACACCTTACGCACAATTACAAATGAAGAGATCGCTACTTTTGAGCGCGATGGCGTTGTCATGCTCAGTGGAATGTTCGATGCTGAGTGGATTGATATTCTGGATAAAGGCTTGGAAACTAACTGCAAAAACCCAACAGACCGTTCCAGAATCTGGGATCGGGACGATGCCGGAAGAACCATGTTCTGGGATAGTCAGGCTTGGCAGCACATTGGTGAGTATCAGGAATTTATTTTTCAATCTCCCGCTGCCGCTATTGCAGGGGCGGTGATGAATGCCGCAAAAATTAATTTTTATTTCGATGCCGTATTCGTCCGATCACCGGGCAATCAATTTTCAACACCATGGCACCAGGATGAGCCTTACTGGTCTGTTGAAGGATATAACACCTGCACAATATGGATGCCCCTGGTTCCGGTAAAACGAGAAAACGCATTGGCATTTGTTCCAGGCTCGCACCGCGAAGATTCTGTTTTCTATCAATACAACTTTGGCGACTTGAATCCAGACGGCAAAGAAGAGGTAGATCAAGTCGACTTCACTGGCATAGCTGAAAAGGCTATTCCAGACATTGATGCAGACCCGGATAGCTTTGGCGTGATCAGTTGGGATATGCAGCCGGGTGACTGCATTGCGTTTAACAGTCGCATTTTACATGGCGGCTCAGGAAAGTTGCCGAACGATACTGATCTAAGGGTGTTCACCAGCAAATGGCTTGGTGACGATGTAAAAATTAAGTTTAGAGAGTGTGGAATGGATCCCGACCACAGTAAAATCATGACGCAGCACGGTCTCAAACCCGGAGACCGGCCCGGCACTGATTTGTATCCGCTGATCTGGTCGCGAACCTGATCAACTACTGTTGATTCTCTACCACGGCAATAGCGAAAGCATAGGCGCGCGCACGATCATCCAGCTCTGCAAATCTGCCTGTCTTACCAAAATGACCCGACTCCATATTGGTCTTAAGTAAAACGATGTTGTCGTTTGTTTTACTAACACGCAATTTAGCAACCCATTTCGCGGGCTCCCAGTAGGTCACCCTTGGATCAGACACACCTGCCGTCACGTAGAGCGCTGGATAATCCAATGCTTGAACATTATCATAAGGTGAATATGCCTTTATCGCATTGAAAGCCTCTTCGCTTTCGATCGGGTTTCCCCATTGGGTCCATTCACTCGGAGTCAGTGGAAGCGTGTCATCCAGTATGGTGTTAAGGACATCGACAAATGGCACGTGCGCAATCACACCAGCGAACAACTCCGGCTTCATATTCATACTGGCACCGACCAACAGGCCACCAGCAGACCCACCCATCGACACAAGCTTCCCCTTTGCACAATAACCCTTTTCAATCAAAGCCTCACCAACGGCGATGAAATCATGAAAGCTATTTGGCTTGTGTTCAAATTTCGCTTCTTCGTACCATGCTCGCCCTTTTTCCTGACCACCACGCACATGTGCGATAGCGAATACAAACCCACGATCTGCCAATGACAACCTGTCAGAGCGGAATTCTGCATAGCTTGATGCACCGTATGATCCATAACCATAAAGCATGGCTGCAGCGGTACCATTAACAGGTGTGTTTCGATGATAGAGCAACGTGACTGGTACTTCAGCACCATCGTGCGATGTCACAGTGAATCGCCGGGTTATATAGTCTTCAATCTGGTGCCCACTTGGAATGACCTCCTCTTTTACCAGCTCACGTTCTTTCGTATTCAAGTTGAAAAAATAACTTCTGGTTGGCGTGGTCGGTGATGAATATTCGAACAGAACGGTGTCGTTGTCGTATTCCATACCTGAAATAAGATCGAGCGAATAAGCCTCTTCTTCAAATTCGATATGATTGATGGCACCGTCGCGGTCCATGTACGCAATCTGCGGTAAGGCGTTTACATTTTCCAACCAGATAATCCAGTCTTTAAAAACCACCACGTCGTCTATCATGCGACCGGGCTGATAGGGAAAAACGTCTTTCCAGTGCTGCATTGAAGGCGTATCAACCGGTGTTTCAATCAGCTTGAAATCAGCCGCACCATCGGCGTTAGCACAGATAACAAACCGATCACCCTGATGATCTACGCTGTATTCCAGCCCGTGCTGTCGTGCTTGAACAAGGCTAAGCGAAGCTCCCGGATCAGAAACAGGCAAATACCATATTTCGTCCTGATCGTTCATTGAACTGTGAATAAAAACATATTCATAAGAGAGACTGCAGTAAACGCTGCAGCAAAACCGATGGTCTTGTTCTTCGAACACCAGCACATCGTTCTCGGTGTCGGTTCCAAGCACGTGTTTATAAACCTGCAGCGCGCGATGAAATTCATCCAGGCGGGTGTAGAACAGCGTTTGGTTATCAGACCAGGTGGCCTCTTCAACTCTGTCGATAACGCAGTCTGAGTCTCTGCCGGTTTTTATATCGCGTATGCGCAAAGAATAAAACTCAGCCCCGGTTGTGTCACAAGTCCAGAACAGCTTGCTGTGATTGGGACTGTGCTCTAGCTGACCGAGCTCAAAGTACTCGTGCTGAGCGGCTTCCTGGTTAACATCGAACAGCAGTTCCTCGTTCTCACCGTTTAAATCGGTTCTAATGTAAATCTCGTGTTCTGCGTTTTCAATGTAGCGTTCGGAGTATAAGTACGAGTCGTTTCGTAGAGGCACCGAGTTGTCGTTTTCAGCCATCCTGCCTCGCATCTCTGCAATCAGCTCATCATGAAGAGGCTCTAAAGCTTCTGTGGCCAGCGAGTAGTATCTGTTTTCGGCTTTTAAATAGTCTGCTATTTCGGAAGGCAGCTTATCGGCATTGTCCAGCGCTTCTTGCCAGTTGTCAGCTCGAAGCCAGGCGTAGTAATCAACCCACTGTTGACCATGAGCTGTACAAGTCAATTTTTCTCGTGGTGCTGATGGTGCTTCCTTCGGTTTTTGTAGCAACATGGGGTTTGGGTATTAGTCGGCAAACGCAAATGGTAAACCGAAACACAATGCAATGTGCCATGAATTTTAGTCTATTCTTTATGCGCGCCCCAACCACCACCCCCCGGTGTTTTCATATCGAAAAGCTCACCGGCTTCCAGTGTCCTTTGGTCATTACCTTCGAGTACTTCCTGATGACCATTCTTCCTTACTACTGTGTTAATCCCTACACCACCATTTCCACCACCATCGAAACCTTGTGGCTCCGTTGCACGATGAGACGATAGTGTGGTGACCGTAACTGGCTCCAGAAACCGAATCTGCCGATGTATACCTTCACCACCACGATACTTGCCTGAACCGGCTGAATCGGAACGCAAAGAGAATTTTTCGACACGCACCGGAAACCGCTTTTCCAACACTTCCGGATCAGTCATTAGTGTGTTGGTCATGTGCGAATGCACACCATCAGCACCATTAAAATTTGGTCCTGCGCCGGTACCCCCAGCGATAGTCTCGTAATTCTGAAACTGCGAATTTCCCCACACAAAATTGTTCATGGTCCCCTGCGACCCAGCTATGACTCCAAGGGCCCCGTACACACAATCTGCGATAGCCTGACTAACTTCGGTGTTGCCAGCAATAACCGCAGCTGGATAAACCGGATTAATCATGGAGCCAATTGGTGCCACAATTTGAATGGGTTTAAGACAACCTTGATTCAACGGGATATCTGCACCAACTAATGTTCTGAACACATAAAGCACAACAGCGTGACAAATAGACAATGGTGCGTTGTAATTTCCAGCCTGCTGTGAAGACGTGCCCGTAAAATCGATAACGGCCTCTTGCTGTTCGTTATCAACCGTTATGTTTACGGCTATTTTCGCTCCGCTATCGAGCATGTAAACATTGCTGGCGTTCTTAAGCTTACCAATAACCCGCCGAACCGAAGCTTCTGCGTTGTCTTGCACATGGCCCATGTAAGCCTGTACAACGGCGAGCGTGAAATTATCGATCATCCGGTGAATTTCCCGAATACCGGTGGCGTTCGCCGCAATCTGAGCCTCGATGTCAGAAAGATTTTCATCAATGTTTCTGCAAGGGTACTGCGCAGATGCCAGCAACTCACGCACCGCCGATTCTCTGAAAGTACCCTCGTCCACCACCAGAAAATTATCAATAACAACACCCTCTTCGTCTATGTGCTTCGAATCAGGCGGCGCTGACCCGGGTGTTTTCCCGCCTATATCTGCATGATGGCCGCGTGACCCGACAAAGAATATAATTTTTTCACCGGATTGATCGAATACCGGTGTGATGACGGTAACATCGGGTAAGTGAGTACCGCCGTTAAACGGCGCATTCAACATGTAGCTGTTACCAGGTCGCATGGTGTCTTTGTTTAGCCTGGCTATGGTTTTAACGCTTTCGCTCATAGAGCCAAGATGCACGGGTACGTGAGGGGCGTTTGCTACCAAATTGCCTTTTTCATCAAACAACGCGCAGGAGAAATCAAGCCGCTCCTTGATATTGACCGAATAGGCAGTATTAGCAAGCGTTGAACCCATCTGCTCGGCAATAGACATGAACAGATTGTTGAATATTTCCAGCATAACCGGATCAACAGACGTCCCCAGCGCAGCGTCGCGTGATTTTTCCAGATAGCGCTCTAGTATCAGATTGCCGATTGAATCAACCGTTCCTTTCCATCCGGCTTCGATAACGATCGTGCCGGTTTTTTCACTGATAATGGCCGGACCATTTATAGTTGAGTCCTCTGCAAGCGTTTCACGCGAAATAAGCGGAACCGATACAGATTCACCGTCGCTAATAATGCTGATAAGTTTCTGTTCTTGATTAACGCCAATACCAGGCTTATCAATTTTTGGCGAAGTGTTCACAGCACCAATAGCTTCACAGCTAAGCATCTCAAAGACCAGCGTACGATTCGGTGAGCTAAAGCCGAAGCGCTCAACATGCGCCTGGTTGAATCGATCACCCATTGCGCTGACATCTCCATATTTCACGTTCAACGACTGGTGCGAACCCTCGTACTTGATATAGGCTCTTTTATCCAACGAAATTGCAGTACTTTCTACGCCTTGATGCAAAACCGCTTTTTTAGCATCAACTGCTAACTTATCCATAAGCTCATCCGCATCACGCAAAGCAGATAAAGGTTGGTCGAACTGCTCCTCACACAATTCACGAATGTCGGCAAGGCCCATTCCGTATGCAGATAGAACGCCCGCAAACGGATGAATAAATACACGCTTCATTCCCAGCGCATCAGCTACACGGCAAGCATGCTGACCACCGGCTCCACCAAAGCAATTCAATGTGTATCGCGTAACATCATATCCACGCTCGACCGAAATGCGCTTGATAGCTCTGGCCATATTTTCAACTGCAACGCGCAGAAAACCTTCCGCCACTTGCTCTGGAGTAAGTTCAGCCTGACCGGTAACTTGCTCGATTTCGGCCGCAAATTTTGTAAATTTTTCATTGACTACCGCGATATCCAGTGGCTGGTCTGCATGCTCGCCAAATACGGCTGGAAAGTGTGCAGGGTTTATCCGACCCAGCATGACATTACAATCCGTGACGGTAAGTGGACCGCCACGACGGTAACAAGCTGGTCCCGGATTAGCTCCAGCACTCTCTGGTCCAACCTGATAACGACCATCTTCAAAATTCAATATGGAGCCACCACCAGCAGCCACAGTGTGTATATGCATCATCGGAGCACGCATGCGTACACCGGCAACTTCAGTTTCAAAGGATCGTTCCATTGAGCCGGCGTAGTGACAAACATCAGTTGAGGTACCACCCATATCAAAGCCAATCAATTCTTTGAAATGACGTTGACCTGCAGTTTTAACCATGCCTACAACACCACCAGCAGGACCCGACAGAATAGAGTCTTTTCCCTGAAAGACACTCGCATCGGTTAAGCCACCGTTCGACTGCATAAAGAATAAATGCTGACAAGCCCCACTACTAAAATCGAGCGCATCAGTCACCTGCTCAATATATCGATTCAATATGGGTGACAAATAAGCATCGACAACAGTGGTATCACCGCGACCAACCAGTTTGATCAACCTTGATGTCTGGTTGCTGGTGGAAATTTGGGTGAATCCCGCTTCTGCCGCCAACGCAGCCACACGTTGCTCATGTTGCGGATTGAGGTAGCCATGCATAAATGCTATCGCTATGCTTCTTATTCCCTGCTTGTACACCGTGCGCAGTTGCTGTCTGACCAGCATGTCATCCATTGCTTTAACGACCCCACCGCTTGCATCTAGTCGCTCATCTACTTCGATGACAGTGCGATACAATAAATCGGGCAGATCAATATTAAGGTCAAACAATTTCGGACGGTTTTGATATCCGATTCGCAGCAGATCTGCAAATCCAGTTGTTATAAACAATGCGGTTGGGTCGCCTTTACGTTCCAGCAGTGCATTTGTTGCCACAGTTGTGCCCATCTTTACACATTCAATGCTCGATTCAGGAAATGACTGAGCCTCTGACAGACCCATCAAAAAACGCATTCCGGCAATGGCAGCATCGGCGTATTGCTCTGGATTTTCCGACAGCAACTTGTGTGTTCTAAGCTGCCCAGCCGGATCCAGAGCCACTATATCGGTGAATGTTCCACCACGATCTACCCAAAATTGCCACACAGCTGTTCACTCCAATGCCATCGACACAATGGTCGATGCACTCGTTTAAGTTATCTTTTAAGTTAATAAGGAACGAGAAATAATCTAATAGATAATTGACGGTAACCACAACGCAATTTGTGGAAATACCAATAACAACGCAATCATCAGAAACATGGTTATTACAAACGGCAATGCACCGAGCATGACATCCACCATGGCGCCTTTTTTGCGGATTCCCTGAACAACGTACAGATTTATCCCAATCGGCGGCGTGATCAGGGCTGCTTCCAGAAGCACCATTAACAGTATGCCAAACCAAACCCCATCAAATCCAAGTGCAATGACAATAGGTGTAATCAGAGGAGCGGTGGTTAATAGCATACTTAGTGTTTCCATAAAGCACCCCAACACCAATAGGATTAATACGATCAACAGCATCGTCTGATTTGGCGAAAGCCCCAGCCCGGTTACAAAGTCAGCCAAAGCCTGCGTTAATCCAATAATTGACAACACAAAGTTTAAAAAAACCGCCGCAACAATGATGAGCATGATCATCGATGTGGTGCGCATGGTTCCCTCTATCGCTTCGCGCAACATGGAAACGCTTAGTTTCTTATTGAATGCGGCTAATACCATCGCCGCCACAACACCCAGAGCGGCAGCTTCAGTCGGTGTGGCTACACCTGCGTAGATGGAACCCACAACCACCACAAATATACCAATGGGCGGTAGTAACGCCGGTAAAGCAGCAATGCGTTCATGCCAGCTGGAACTGATCGGCTCACCACCCCATTTAGGTTTAAGCTTACAGAGCACCACCACAGTTGCCATGAACAAAAGCGCGAGTATTAGGCCGGGTACAAAGCCAGCCAAATAGAGTTCTGGTACTGACGTATCAGTAAGCAGTCCGTACAAAATCAGATTGATAGATGGGGGTATCAAAATACCAAGTGTACCGCCGGCTGCAATGGTGCCAAGAAACAGATTTTCGTTATAACCACGTTTCTCAATTTGTGGAACGGCGACGGTTCCTATAGTTGCAGCAGTAGCGACTGACGACCCGGAGGTAGCAGCAAACAAGGCGCTTGAACCAACGTTGGAATGCATTAATCCACCGGGTAACCAACCCAACCACTTGACGATACCGTCATACATCCGCTCAGTGATTCCCGCTCTTAGAAGAATTTCACCCAACAAAACAAACATTGGAATGGCAACCAGTAAAAAGTCGGTACCAGTTTGCCAAACCATGTCTCCGAGTGCCCGATGCAAGGGCATAGGGCTCTCGAGGTACTGAAGGATTAAACCAAGCCAGCCAAGTGACGCGGCAATGGGTACCGCACCCAGCACCAAGGCCAAAAGAATGGTGAACGGTTTTAATACCATTAGACCGCCTCGTCCTGGATTTGCTCATCGATGGTTTTGGTACCGATCAATCGGGAAGCCTGATCAACATTCCCTTTGAACAATGCAGCCAGCGAGCAAATCAGAACAAGTACACAGGAAAATAGAAAGAACAACCATCCGGCAAGCCAGGGAATTTGGGGGAAACTCAGCGGCGTCCGCATGGGAGTGATGGAACGGGAACCGTGCGCCAATGTATCACTCACCATTCCCCAACCGGTGTAACAGATTAGCCCGACAAAACCTGCCAGCAACAGTATACCGAATACGTTCGCAATCATTTTTAGCCACAATGGGAAAAGGTTGTAAAGCGCATCGACTCTGATGTGTGCACGCTCAAAAAGTGTGTAAGCCATTCCAAAGCTCGTGGCAATCCCGAATGCGTATCCGGACAGCTCATCCGCTCCACCAATGCTGATATTGAAAAACTTGCGCAGAAAAACTTCCAGCGTGACCATTAAAGCCGAAAGAATAATCAGTGCTCCACCAATCCAGACAAGCCATCGACTGATGGTTCTGGAAATGTTCAGAAGCGCTTGCATTATCTATAACTCCCGATGGACTTTCGTTAACGAATCAGGCGACCGGTCTTACCGGTCGCCACCTGCTACATGGGTTCTACTTTACTTTTGCTTCAAGACCCAGCAAGGAACCAACTGTTTTATTCCAGTTTGCAGCACACTCTTCACCACATCTTGCTGCCCACTTCGCCAGAACATGGTCACTGGCAATGGTTTGTAGTTTTTGCTGATCCGCGTCAGATGGTTCGACTAACGTCATCCCACCCTTTTCACCAATGGAGCATTCTCCACCGGTAATACAAGCAATAGCAACTTCGTCCTCTGTCGCAGTTTCAGCCCACATACGTTCATTCAACGCAGCGATTTCAGTCTCCAGAATGGACTGCTGTTCAGCTGACATGCTGTTCCATTTATCAAGGTTCATAGCGCCGAAAGCCAGACCCCATCCAACCCGCAATGTATAAGCATGAGTTGCAACCTGTTGCCAGTTGGCTTTGTAGGCAGACATTGTTCCGGTAATGGCACAGTCCACCACACCTTTTTCCAACGCAGGTATTACCTCTGCAAAAGATACTGTTACCGAGACCCCACCGGCACCCTCCACAAAATCACCTAGTGATGTGGAGTAGACGCGAATTTTCTTGCCCTTCAGATCATCGATACCATTCACTTCTGCATTGCACCACAAGGTCTGACTCGGGAACGGATACAACATGAGCAGTTTTGCGTTATAGATCGATTCAAAATTTTCAGCCATGGTCGGGAAATAGCTTTCCGCCACTTTGCGCTCAGTTTCAATATCCTGAGTCAGCGATGACAGGTCAGCACCTTCAAACACAGCATTTTCAGCAGCAACATACCCGGGCAATCCGAACGCAAAATCGAATACGCCGTTTTTAACCAAACGCATGATTTCAAAACCTTTCAAACCGAGTTCAGTTTGAGGTTTGATTTCTCCCACAATCTTGCCACCGCTGGCCTCATTGATCACCGAGTTCCAAAACGGCCCCTCGTGTTTGGTGTAGTTGGTCAGATTACCCCAGGTGCCCACCGCCTTAACTACAACCGGGGCGTCTGCAGCAATCGCTGTTGAACCCGCAAGGCTCATGGTTGCCACTAGTACTAACTTACTTAACTTGCTTTTCAAGTTTCTCTCCTCACTGAATTTCGTTTATACAACGGGTACTTCGGCTTGTTCATCGACATCGGTAACCAGCATGTGCCCTGGTTTATGTGTAATCGACAAAGGTAGTTTTGCTCGTAGAATGGCGTTCTGTGGAGTGACACCACAAGCCCAGAACACCGGAATGTTGTCGTCAACTGGTGGCGGCGCATCACCCCACTCAGGCGCATACAAATCACTTATTCCTATGCTGTGTGGCTCACCGACATGCAAAGGCGCTCCATGGGCAAGCGGATACTGACGCGAAATTCGAATCGCCTCATCAACTTTTTCTGCTGCAACGGCTCGCATGGTAACTACCGTCTCACCACCGAACACTCCTGAGTCTCGCGTGGCTATGTTGCTCCGGTACATCGGAACCGTTTTCTTTTCCTGAAAATGCCACAGCGGGATACCAGCACGGTGCAGCGCATGTTCGAACGTGAAAGAGCACCCCAATGCAAAAACGACAAAGTCGTCCTGCCATAAATCACTAATGTCGTTTACAGATGCATCCAGAGCACCATTCCGATACACGTTGTAAGCGGGTACATCGGTGCGAATATCAATTTCCCCCAATGTCGACATTAAGGGAACTCCGGTATCCGATACCCCAACTAGCGGACATGGTTTTGGATTACGCTGACAAAAACGCATAAAGTCCAGCGCATAGGCCTCTGGCAATATCGCCAGATTCGCCTGCAGCATTCCACTTGCCAAACCAGCAGTCTGGCCTTGATAGGCGCCAGAGCGTATTGCTTGTCTGAGTTCTGCAGAACTCGCCTGCTGCAATTGCTCGTATGGATTGTTCTCGGCCCGATTCACTAAAAACGCCTTGTAGCGAAAGATGAGACTCAGCATCGCCTAATTATCTGATAACGTCCAATCGTATATTTCTCTAACTTGTGATAACTTATATTTATCACCTTATCTCGGTTCAAACGTTGTGCAAATCAACCTCGATCAATTAAGTACTTTTCTGGTGGTCGCAAAAACTGGCGGCATTAGACGGGCTTCCGAGAAAATTCATATCTCGCAACCGGCCGTAACAACTCGGATTCGCAATCTTGAGAAAAACCTGAACACCACATTGTTCGATCGATCAACAACTGGCATGACGCTAACAAAGCGTGGTGAAGCTTTAGTGAGATATGCCGAACAATATCTTCAGCTTGGTGAATTGATTAAACGGGACGTTGCTGACACCAGTAACAGTGAACTGCGCTTAAGAGTTGGTGTTTCAGAAACTATTGTACAAAGCTGGTTACCCGAATTCGTATTCCGAATGAGGGAGGTATATGAAAAAATTGAAATGGAAATATCGGTGGATATCTCAATTAATCTTCGACAGGCTTTGTTGGATCACTCACTCGACTTGGCAATACTGATGGGACCCGTATCAGAGTACTCGGTTAACAACATAGATCTACCTGACTTTCCGCTTCGCTGGTATTGCGCCAGCAACGCAAAAATTGACAAACAGACAGATAAACTATTTAAATCAACACCGGTGGTTACCTTTGCACCCAACACTCGACCATACAGAGAACTTAAAACAGAATTGTTTACTAGATACGGATCCGGTATTTCATTTTTTCCATCATCCTCTCTTTCAGCGTGTATACGTATGGTAGCTGCCGGATTGGGTATCGCCGCTCTACCACAAGATCTTGCAACAGAATACATTGCCGATGGCAGGGTCAGAGAATTTGAACCAGGCTGGACTCCATCGCCACTTAGTTTTACCGCATCCTACCTTGGTGAACCTCATAGCTACCTATTGGAAAATGCGGCCAACATAGCACGCGACACAGCACTTGCCCATGCGTCTGCTTAACATCAATGGTATCCGCGCTTGAATCTTACCGGCACTGTATTAGCCGGACTAGCAACTGCAACTTGTTGAGTGACGATATCTTCAGTTAACAACCACGCTGCAAGAATCAAAATTACCCAACGCCTCACTGTAGACTACGACGGTGCCGTAGCGACTACTGGCAGGCGCTGTGACTTGGGTTGAATAAGGGGCAAACGACGTTGTATTAATTGGTAACTCTTCACTTGCCAGTGCAGCATAATCTGAACCCAGCATGGCAAGCTTCAAGCTCGTATACTGCTGACCCACCTGTTTCGCATCACACTCCAGCGTATACCGGGTTCCGGATTCCACTGGAAACTCCTGATACAAACACCCGCCGTTGTTAACCGCCAGCGAGTTCGTACCATCAGCGGCATCGGTGCTAATGCTGAGCAGAGAATTGGATGCGCATGATGTCCAGTTTCCAAGATTAGCCTCAAACCCACCGTTTGCCAAAAGATTCGTTCCCTCGTTAGTCGGTGGCTGCGTGTTTGGTTCACCCTCGTCGGTATTCTGCAATACACAGGTATCAAAACGCGTGTCATCTTCACTGTACAACACAACCAATGCAAAAGTCGTTTGTTCAGGCGCAGTTCCCGTTGCCCGATGCTCTGCATAACCGTTGCTTGTTCTTATTTGTGTGACCTTTGAATTCAGGCTTTGATAGTTCTCGTTCAAATAGGCCAGCTCCATGATGCTCCAGTTGTTACCTGAGCGGCCTGCCTGACAAGACAGCTGCAAATTGTCTCCTGGCCGGGCGGCCACTTCCTGATACAAACAACCACCGTTGTTAATCAGTAAGGCTTTGTTTCCCGAACTAACAAAATCGGTCACGCTGTTTGTATTTGCAGCAGAAGCACAATCGTACCACCCCGCTTTATCACTTTCGAAGTCACCATTTGCAAGAAGATTGTCAGGCGTTGGTGATGGCGGTTGCGGAGGCTCTGGTGGTGATGGTGGTGAAATGGAAGAACCAACGTTTATCCGAGGACCGGATGCGTGCCATATGTCAGCACCTTCACTGGCGCTGTGTGGCAGATGAGATACGTACCATACGACTGAGTCGGCTGAGTTAACCCGCTGACCGTTATTATAGTTATTACCGATCTCTCCTCGAGCACCAAGTCTCCAACGCCCAACTTCCGATGCGTTATATGCTCTTACTGCGAGGTCCCATTGTGCAAAATCACTGATCTGTCCATCATCCAGAGACGGTGTTAACGTAACGCTGGTTTCTGTAACACTGTCTTCAATGCGCCAGAAAGCGCTGTTTGACTTACGATCGTTGAACTCCAGTTCCGGTATAGTTCCATCGGCGCGTACCACACGATCATTGGCACTACCATCGATATCAAAATCGAACATCCAGTGCGCATGATGAGAGTGGTTTACTACACACTGCAGGCCGCGGCTATATACGCGCGCATCGATATATCCGTTTTCACTGAAGTAGTACGTCTGGTAGATCTGATACTCCCCGATCTGCCAGTTTGATCCAACTTCCAACATGTTCTCATCGTTTATTGTAAAAGTACGCTCACACGTTGCCTTGTTATTGCAGGTATTGTCAGGGGCACCTTGGGTGGCACTTCTCAAAGCACCAGTTGACATGATATCGGCATAGGGGCCACAAACATCGTTGTCGTACTGAACGCGCATCACCGGCATACTCGCCTTATCAAGAACTTCTTTACCATTGAAAGTAACATCGGATAGAACAAGCCCGGAAGAATTGTTTGATGTGCTGTAATCAAACTTCCATCCTTCCCAGTCAACCGAAGCAGCGTGCGTTAAACTACCGCTTGCAAGAACAATAAGCATCAGGACTTTGAATATATTTTTCATCATCAGCTCCTAGTTGATCTTGCGAACGTCAGTCACATTGGCGGTGCTAAGGTTGACCAATGCGCTGTACTCAGGCAACTCACCATTACCGCGACCGAAGGTGACGTACATAACTCGTTCCGGATAAAAGGTATTGGTTTCATCGGGTAGTTCATTGACAGGTGGAAACGCAAGCATTGCCGTACCAGTTAGCGCGTTTAACTGATGCCCATTCGCAAGCAATGCGTTCCGACCTAAATCAATGGCCAAAGGTACTTCCAGTGCATGTTCAGCCGGTTGAAATCGGGAAGCCGGCGTACTGTTTATCTGTACATCGCTATCTGCTGAAAAAGCCACTTCAACGGTTGTGTTCGAGTCGTAGTTGTAAAACAGAAACAAGGCGCTGCTGTCACCTTTGTCTCCACCCAAGCTGGCTTCGAACTCCCTGTACTGTGAACCGAGAGCCTGTTGCACCTGAGGGTTACGAAGCACAGTTGAACGCATCGCGTCTACAACTGACTCCTGAGCCGCGCCTAATGCGCTTCCTTGCAGAGGTTGTACATTCTCCATCCCTTTGAGTACCGGAGGCCATACACCAGGCTCAGTCAGGGAGGCGGATGGATCGTGACTGTGATCAACTGTGTTCTTATCACAGCTGACCAGTGTCATTACGGCAAAGGCAAGGATCAGTGGTTTATTTTTTCTCATGGACTTAAAAGCGCTAAGCTGAAAAAAGTAACCAATTTACGAGCAACCTTCATACCCTAAGAACGCAATTTTCGAACGCTCAGGCCCGAAAAACCAAGCAAAACGGCTAAGTTGGTACTTTTGTTCCTTTTTGGCAGCGGAGGCTCGCCCACTGACATTACGGGAATACCAGGCAACCTGACCGATCTAGCAGCTTCTTGAATACTCACTACGATGCCTGCATACCCCGGTCAAACTCTGGCACGCTTTTAGTCGAACAATTGATTGAGCCAGTTGTATCAAAGATGGGAATGGTGCTGAGCCAGGAGGATTCAGATGCAACAACGGGTAATATGGTAAGTAGCCGCATGACAGGCACCTCCACATTAAACTGGACCAACCGTGCATGTAAATTATAACGAACGGCCAGCAGCATTTTAACGTACAGAATAAAAGATCGCTCAGTGCGCCTTACCGGCAAAAGTACTGATTGAGAGTTGAAATTTCAATACATCTGGGTACCAAAGCACCGTGCTATCAAGCTTGTACTTTTACAGCATAAGGTTCACTATATCGGTATCAAATACCCTTCCAACTGGCGTGCCGAACATATACCCCAGAAAACCCTTGGTAAAAGCTGAAAAGCCTGCTGTTTTCAGTGCTTGATCGGTTAACGCTACGCATATCAACAATGGTCAAAGTATGTTGAAAACTGCCTGCAGGTTATTCGACTGAATAAACCAAACTCAATCAACAACATGTCGAATACTAGCCTTGGCATGCTTTACATGGCACTGTCCGGTTTGTGCTTTGTTGGGGTCACCGTCATAGTTCGCTATGTTGGCACTCGCATACCGGCACCAGAAGCTGCGTTTATTCGATACATTGTTGGAGCGTTAATTCTTGCTCCCGTGTATTGGCGTATGTTGAGCGGTAACCTTAGAGTCGTTGCACGAAAAACCTTGATTGTTCGCGGAGTGGTACATGGTCTTGGTGTGTGTTTGTGGTTTTTTGCCATGGCCCGAATACCAATTGCAGAAGTAACCGCGCTCAGTTATTTAACGCCGGTTTTAATGACCATTGGTGCAGCCTTGTTTTTTGGTGAAAAACTTTACACAAGACGAATTCTGGCGATATTGTTTGGACTAATTGGCGTGTTCATAATTCTTCGACCCGGTTTTACCAGCATTTCCATTGGTCAAGTCGCGCAACTAATCACAGCCCCTTTGTTTGCAGCGTCAATACTAATCACTAAAAAACTGACAGACACCGACGAGCTTTCCGTTATCGTTGCATCCTTGTCGGTTATTTGCTCTATTACACTATTGCCACTGGCATTACTGAACTGGGTAACCCCAAACCCTGTTGAGCTGCTCTTGCTGTCACTGACTGCAGTGTTTGCAACTGCCGGACATATAACGCTGACCAAAGCAATCACACTGGCACCAATATCAGTTGTTCAACCCGTCACTTTCCTGCAGTTGTTGTGGGCAACGTTACTTGGGGTTTGGTTATTTGGTGAAGCGATCGATCAATACGTAATACTTGGTGGCACCATTCTGGTGGTCTCCATCAGCTACATTGCTCACCGCGAATCCGTTGCAAAAAACTAGTTCA
>CALJNA010000174.1 GCA_937981955.1 uncultured Granulosicoccaceae bacterium | reverse complement strand
CGTTCAATTGCACCAACCGATGCATACCCGGTGCCTCCGGCAATGCCGCTGGCAGTATTGTCCGAAAACGGGGAAATTTCACCGTCGGCCGCAAACAGTGCCGCCGTGTATTTACCCAGCGAGCGGCGCATAGTGTAAATCCCGGGCAGAATGGCACCACCGATGTATTGGCCATCGCTGTCGATCACATCAACCGTTGTAGCCGTACCGGAATCCACAACACACAAAGGAGTCTGGTACTGAGCGCGAGCGCCGATCATTGCGGCCCAGCGATCAACACCCAACGTTGTTGGCTCGGTATATCCATTTTTTAAACCCTGAAACTCCGATGTAGAGCTCATTGCAATTGGCTTTTGTCCCCAGGTTGCGCAGCACCAGGCATCAAGGTTTGGCAAGATTCGATCACCCGCCACATTGGACACGTGAATGCTATCGGGCTTCACGCCGTTCAAAGGTTCAAGCCACACCTTTGACAACACTTCATTCAAAAACACATCGTGCCAGGCGAAGGTCTCGAAAGGCGTCAGCTTGCCACCCTCTTCCAAAGCTGACTTGAATCGGGAATTACCAATATCAACAAAAATTCTACTCATGCCAGACGCACCGAAACTTCACCGCTATACACAGCGGTTGTTTGTGCATTTTTCTCAACTAAAAGTGCACCGTTATCATTGACCCCAATGGCGGTTGCCTGCTCTTCAACGCCTGCATTAATCACCCTGACTTCTCTCCCCTTTAAATAGTCAAACTGTCTCCAGCGATCAGCAAATGCCGGCCAACCCTGTTGTTCGAATAATGTAGACGACTCAATTAGTCGTGCACCGATATCGCTGATCAGGGTTGATCGCTGTGGTGGATGTTCGCTTACCATAGGCAGACTGACAATCTCATAGTCACTATGTTCAATATTAGTTGGCAGTCTGTAATTAATTCCAACACCAACCACCACATTTGTGACGCCATTTGCACCCGAAACAAGCTCGGTCAATAAGCCGCACAGTTTTTTACCTTCAACTAAAACATCATTCGGCCATTTTAATTGCACGGACAAATTCGCCTGTGCAGATAAACTCTCAGCCACACAAATTCCGGTAACAAGACTTAAGCCTAATAATTCGGCAGGTGGTTTTTGCAAAGACAGTAACAAGGAAAACGTAACGTTCCCTCGATCAGTCACCCATGATTTACCCCGACGGCCGCTGCCGTTGGTTTGCCAGTCAGCAACACACAGCTGAGCGCGATACCTGGCTTCAACACTGTTAACGGATTTCGCTTTAGTTTGTTGTGCTACTGCTGACAGATAAGCGCTGGTCGACGGCAAAGAATCAAATACCTCGACAAACACATCGTTAACCCCTCGGTCTGCGAGTGCTTTATGCATAACATCCGTTGTCAGCACTGATACCGTGTTTGTCATGACGCCACAACAGGCCACAGTTGTGGATGATCTTGCATAGAACTTAACGAACAGGTGTCTACTTCAGCAGCTATTAGCGGTAGTTGAGCCTGTCGCAATACACCATGACGACTGTAGTGCAATAACAAGGACTCACTTCCCGCATGACGCTCTAACAAACCGGGAATATCAGCAGCACTGACAACAAGCTCGTCAATGGCGATAATGATATCTCCTGGTGCTAACCCGGCTTGTTCAGCAGCACATCCATTAAACACGTGTGTCACGTTAACCCGACCAGCACCACCGTCGACATTGGCACCTAACCATGGTTTTCCACGACTTTTGTCGTCCGAAGCGTTGTCATCTGTATCTTCGTTGGTTGCAGCTACTCCGCCCCCGGCATCACTAATGGACTTTCTCGATCGCCACTGGATATCAACACCCAGTTGGTTCAGGCTTTCTTCAATTGGCAGCTCATCTGTTGTGTACAGCGCTTGATTAAAAAAGTCCGACAAGTCAAAACCCGCAATTTGACTGGCCAGCTCCTCTGGTTCACGCTCTTCCAAACCTTTACCCGTTTCGAGCCAGCGCGACCATATAAGTTTCATTAAATCGTCCAGTGACTTTTCATTGCCCGTTGCTTTTCGAATTTGAGCATCAAGACACAGTGACACCAACGCACCTTTTGCGTAGTAACTCACGATGGCATTCGGTGCGTTCGCATCCTGTTTGTAAAACTTGTTCCATGCATCAAAACTTGAATCGGTTACGGTTTGCACGAGACGACCTGCGCCGCGTTGAATGCGAGTGATGGTTTTTGACATAAGATCAAAATACTGATCAAGTGTAATCAATCCGCTTCTGACCAAAAAAAGATCGTCGTAGTAAGACGTGATACCTTCAAAGAACCACAGTAGCTTTGTATACGACTCCGCTTGAAGTTCATAAGGAACAAAAACAGCAGGTTTTATGCGCTTGACATTCCATGTATGAAAATACTCATGACTGCATAAACCCAAAAAAGATAGATACTTATCGTTAACCGAAGTATCGCCCGGAATAGGCAAGTGATCGCGCGTGATCAGTAGCGCCGTAGATGCACGATGCTCCAACCCGCCGTAACCATCGCCAACCACCATTACCAGAAAAACATAACGATCAACCGGTGCGGGTTTGCCAAAAAATTGAATCTGCGCTTCACAAATCTGTTTTAGATCTCTGGCTATGCGCTCATTATCAGTGTGATATTCGCCAGTCAAAATGACTTCATGCGGCACACCACAAGCTTCAAACTCAATGCGTTCAAAGGTACCCATCTCTACCGGGTGATCAATCAGCTCGTCGTAGTCTGAACACTT
>CALJNA010000173.1 GCA_937981955.1 uncultured Granulosicoccaceae bacterium | reverse complement strand
TTTGTTCAAGCGCTCTGTTCGCCAGGTTTATCTAACCGATGCTGGCCAGGCACTGTTACAGGCGACCAACTCGATGTTTCGCGAACTGGAAGACACACTGCATCAGTTGCGCGGCGAACGAGATCAAGCCAACGTTTCAATAGCTGCAACCACTTATGTTGCTGCGCGCTGGCTATCCCCGAAAATTAGTGCTTTCAATGAACAGCACCCAAATATCTCGATTAGTTTGCTGCATTCGGTAAATTCGGCTGATTTTAAATTGGCCGATGTCGATATTGCGATTCAATGGGGACCGTGCAGTAACAAATCCGAGCGAAACAAAATTGATGAATTTCCCATGGCGTTGTTTCCGGCTGTTTCCCCTGGACTGTTAGAAAAATATTCGGTTGACGCAAACAACTACCTGGACATCAACACTTTGTTTGATAAGCCACTGTGTGATATTCCGCTACTTTGCGAAGACCGGCAACTCGACTTGTGGGGTGAGTGGATGGTATCGGCAAGCCCCGGAAATTCAAGACACTTAGCGAATCCCAGACGAGTTATTACTGATGCCAATGTGCGAGTGCAAGCGGCAATTGACGGTCAGGGCTTTATTCTGGCTGATGATTTAATGCTAAACGAAATGAATAATAGATTACTGGTACGTCCATTCAAATACCAGCTTATCGGTTACGGGTATAGGGTGAAATCGCCTGCATCGCGTATTTTTAGCGACCATGCAGTAACGCTTAAGACATGGTTTACAAGTGATGATTCCGCTCGGAAAGACCACTCAGATATAGCAACACATTAGTGTGCCATTAGATGAGATTCTGCAATGGCTTTTGCCACAAGGTGCACCCGGTTTACGGTGTTCAATTTTTTCCCGGCTTTACGCAGATGAAACTCGACAGTACTGTGAGAAATACCCAGAATGACAGCAACCTCACTGGCTGTTTTGCCTTTTGAAGTCCAGTTTAGGCATTCGATTTCCCTGGCTGTTAATTTGACTTTTTTTGCCTCTGGATTATCTGAACTTATCAGTGAGCAGGCAGAGTCTCGCTCGATCAAGTCAAGCTTGAACTCATTTGAAGTTCGTTTTACCGAGTTGGTTAGAAGCTCAACGAGTAGCTGGCCAGAGCGTTCACCAATTTGCACTAACGGTTGCCTTACAGTGGTTAATCCTGGAGTTACCTTACGGGCAAGGTCCTGATCATCAAAACCGATGACTGACAAGTCTTCAGGAATTCGAATATTGACCGAGCTACAGTACGACATTGCACCTACCGCCATGATGTCATTGTGGAAGTACACAGCTGTGAAATCGATCTGCGAATCGAGCAACATTTTTATAGCCCGCTTACCACCACCTTCGCCAAACGTACTCTCAATTAGCAATTTCGGGTTTATGGTAATTCCGTAAGATGACAGCTCATCGTGAAAACCTCTATAGCGTTCCTGTGAGTCCTTCAGGTTGTATGGACCGCTCACCATGGCGATGCTGCTGTGTCCATTTTCGATCAAATATTTAGCTGCTTTTCTGGCGGCGGAATAGTTGTCGACAAACACACAGTTTTCTTTGAACTCCGGCAGATATCGATTCATCAGCACCGTATTGGAGTGTCGTTCACATACTTCGTGCAGCGCATTGTCGTCCAGGTAGTCCGACTGAAGAATCAATCCATCACACTGCTTGTTTAACAACGAATCAATTGCATGTTGCTCCTCTTCAGCGGAAACGCCGCCGGCTATGACCACAGGATCAATACATGCTTTTCTGAGGGCCTCAACAGCCCCATCAATCATTTTGCCAAAATAGTCTGTACCGAATTGCTTAATAACAATTCCGACTTTCAACTGAGATGTGTTACTGATGCTCATCGTTCGAAGGAGGTGTCAATATTTGAAACAAACTCGCAATGTGTACAGATTCTGAGTCGCGCAACTAATGCGCTTTCGATTACTGCGCTAAAAAGACCGGTTTCTTGCCTCGGATTCCTATACGAAAGTATAACATTAACGACCGTATAACTACTGTTTCCAGTGCGACGATAGAACGATTGAATGAGCTATATCTTTCTCCTGTATTGAATAATAAGAGGCCAGTTTTGTCCTGATTACTGGCAATCATTTTCCGGTTAAATACTAAATAAAGTGCTTTGCTACAAGTCTTTGTAAGTCTTGCAATTTCTGCTGTTGCTGCTCTGTGCTGGGCACCGATTCCGGTTGTGGTGATACACCAAAACCACGTTCAATATCGATCAATTGCTGGGTAGAAATACCCATATCTGCAGGAAAGTTCGTTTCCAGATCTTTTGACGGAATCATCGCAAAGGCGCTGCCCATCACGATGCTCGTTACGAAAAATAATGCCGATGCTGAGCCCACTGTATATTTCATTCCTGTTTCCCCTTGTTAGTCATTTCACAGGCTGCTGCCTGGGAAGCTGTAATTCGACGCTTAAAGCATCGGGTTACACAGAGTATCGGGAATCAGGTTTTCCGCTGAATTACATGAAATATACAGATTTGTAAAATACCTGGAACTGCCAGTCCAGACAACAAGAGCCGCTGCCGGTTTACTCGTCATTTTAAGAAGGACATAAAAAGTTCTTTCTGGGCCTTTAGCCGGTTACCATCTTGAACGACCCGATCTAAAAGCAATGCTCCTTGCAAGCTTGCAAACAGGCTTTTAGCCAATATTCGCGAGTTCAGTTCGGTATTCAGATCGTCCCGATTATCGTTGAACAGCTGTATCAGCCAATTTTCCGTGTTTATAAAATAACTATTCAACAACTCTCGATTGACATCGTCCAACTGCTCAACCTCCGATGCCATCATGCCGCACAAGCAGAGTTTTTTTGCAGCAGCAACGTTTTCAAATATATCGATAAAGGCCCTGACTTTTCTTCTAAGCCCCCATTTTCTTTCGTTGATTGCATAAAGAGACTGAAAAAACGTTTCGCTGTAACGTTCGATAAGCGTTCGAGCCAGATCTGACTTCTCAGGAAAGTGATAGTGGACACTAGAGGATTTAATACCCACATCATCTGCCAGAGTTCGAAAACTTAAGGCATTAAACCCATTGCGCTGAACAGAGTTCAATGCAGCTTCTTCGAGCTTTTTACGGTTATCTGTCATAACAATGTGCTACTGGCAATGGCGAAACTACAAAAGAATATATAGGCGCTGGACGCGTTTTATCCAGAGACAGATCGCACTTTGTCAAAATATGTCTATCTGACGATAGATATAGACCAATCCCAAGCGAATTACACCTGGTTCAAAGAAACACAGGCTCAACTGGCGCAAACCAAACGCACAACTCTAATGGATGCTTATATTTCGTGATTATAAACGCATAAATCGCTGTTTAACTTGCAGTAGCGTATTCAATCACTAGCTGTTTTCACTACTCGACTTGCGGTGGAATCATTTCTGGAATAATATGTCTATCTACCGATAGATAGAATCGTTAATCCAATAAAGAGAAAGTGAAATGAAGCTATACGATTTTGCAGCCTTCCCTAACCCGGCCAGGGTCAGAATAGCCTTGCACGAAAAAGGGGCTACCGAGCACACACAGTTTATAAATGTAGATGTGCCAGGTGGAGAGCACCAATCAGACGCCTTTCGGGCTATAAATCCCAGTGCAACCGTGCCAGTGCTTGAGCTTGATTGCGGTACTCATATTTCAGAATGCACCGCTATAACTGAATATATAGACAATGCATTTGATGGCCCAAGTCTGACCGGAAGCACAGCGAAGCAAAGAGCAATCGTGCATATGATGCAACGAAGAGCGGAACAATATGTCATGGATGCCGTAGGAAATTACTTCCATCATGCCACTGACGGGCTTGGCGCTGATATTGAGCAGTATCAGAATGCCGAGTGGGGAAATCGTCAGAAATCCATTGCCGAAAATGGCCTGCAATACTTCAACGATCTTTTGTCTAAAAATAAATTTGTTGCTGGTGAAAATTTCTCAATGGCAGACATCACGTTATTCGCAGGGCTAGGCTTTGCCGGTTTCGCTAAAATAGATATACCAACTGAATATACGCATTTACTGGATTGGCAGCAGCGCATTGCGGCCCGACCGAGCGTAGCTGCCTTGGGAGGCTAGCAAAAATGGACGTTAACAGCGATTTTTCAAAACGGGTTGTCCTGCACGGAGATGCTATTTCTTGGGAGGCGTCGCCGATGAAGGGTGTTGAAAGGCGCCGCCTGGATCGTGTTGATGCCGAGAATGAACGTGTCACAACCATTGTGCGTTACGCACCCAATAGCCATTTTTCCGCACACACGCATGGCGGAGGTGAGGAATTTATCGTGCTGGAAGGTGTTTTCGAAGACGATTATGGGGAATGGCCTGCCGGTTCCTATATAAGAAACCCACCACGGTCTCAGCACACTCCAGGCTCGACTAACGGATGTATTATTTTCGTTAAACTCTGGCAATTCGACCCGGATGATCGCACCTTTATTCACGCTAACCAGAACAAACTGGGTTCCGTCGCAGATCGACACAGACCGGGAGTAAAGGTGTCCCCACTTTACAAAGACCAGTATGAGGAAGTTCGATTTGAACTGTGGGACGCAGACGCAAAGGTTGAAGTTGATGCGAGCGGCGGCGCTGAAATCTTCGTACTTGAAGGAGCGTTTAGGCAGGAAAAAGATGACTTCAGAAAGCACTCCTGGTTGCGCATGCCAGTTGATCAAACAATCACGGCTACTGCGGGCCCAGAAGGTGCGAATGTCTGGATAAAAACTGGACACTTACGCAGCAGGTGAGTCGAGTAAGCACCCGGTCGTATTTCACCTAAGTCTTTACACAAAAAAGAGAACGTCACTGACGTTAGCCGCTCAGTGACGCAATCAGATGAACATCAATAACGTATATTCATATTTCACCTCAAGGCTCGAGCATTAACGATCGGCTGAACCAGGTGAGCTTGCCATAAAGTTATTGAACTCTTCCTGATCTGCTCGGCGTTTGGCGTCCATTTTAAACTCCTTAAATCGCTCAGATCGTGTTTTGATTTCATGCTTTATCTCGTTAATACGATCGTACTGGGTCTGCTGAAAATCGTTAAATACCGTATTCCCACTTCGCTCTGCGAAGTTGTATGACCCACCGGAAAATTCGTGCCACTTTGCTTTGATTGCTGCTGGCAAATCGCGGACATTACGTCCAGCCATTATCCAGAACAAGACAACCAGGCCCAGCGGCCAGAAAAGTACGAACGACACAACCATTGCGGCGATATTGAAGCTCGACCAGTTTCCTTTTCGAGCGTGTCTACCGCGGCATGGACCCCAGGCGCTCTGGTTGGACTGGTTTACCGTTGTTCCACTCGATGACGACATATTGTTTACCCTCTCGCTAATTGTTTAAGAAGCGCCAATCCATTCGCCAGTGACCATTTTTCGTTGGATTTCGCTTCAAATCGACCTATGTGATCACTGTTCACATTTAATATACAGACTTTTACCAAAAATACAAGCAATTTTGGCAAACAAAGTGAATAATGTTCACATCAACGTCTTCATGTGGGTTTTATGAAAAAAGGCAAAAGCAGTTACCACCACGGCAATTTGGCTGAATCACTGCTCGATGCGGTCGATGAAATTGCCGGCAAATTCGGATTGGAGGCTGTAACGCTAAGGGCATGCGCGAAGCTAGTCGGGGTTTCACCCTCGTCAGCGTTCAGACATTATTCTGACAAACGCACGTTAATGACCGCATTCGCAGCCAGAGCACTGGTGAAGTTGTCAGCCGCCATGGCAGATGCACAGGAAACAGCTGCAAACAAGAATGAAAACGCCTTCGCGGCCGTTGGACTTGCCTACATCGAATTCGCGCTGGATAACCCGGCTTTTTTCCGAGCGATGTGGAACGATGAAACCATTTACGCAACGGCTGAGAATTACGTGGAAGCAGCGAATAGCCTCAGCGCACATTTAAAAGGTGGATTTGCTGACACTATCGATGACACCGACCCGAACAATTTCAGCTCTGAAGAGTTGCTGGCGTGGTCTTCGGTTCACGGATTGGCCAATCTTTTTGTCGACGGACCGGTAGGCAATGGTCTGTCGCGAGCGAACAAATTGAAAATGGCCAAAGAGATGATAGCCGCGCTCATGCCGGCTTTTGAACAGGTTCCAGCGCAATCTTGAGTTTTAGCAGCCTAATCTTCAGTGCAGTTTTTACACAGATATACTGAAAACTCCTTGCTATAGTTATATGTGTAAATCGCCCTACTCAGGTTAATGCACGCCATGACAATTGATACGCCAAAAAATCACTTCTATCTCGGAACCAGTCCCGAGGACGATGCACCGGTTTTTTATGACTCTGCAAACCTGACCACGCATGGCGTTATTGTAGGCATGACCGGGTCGGGTAAAACCGGCCTTGGTGTTGTGATGCTTGAAGAAGCACTGCTTTCCGGCGTACCGACGCTGATTATCGATCCCAAAGGTGATATGGGCAACCTGCTTTTATCGTTTCCCAAGTTGTTGCCAACGGATTTCATGCCATGGATAAGCGATTCTGAAGCTGCAGGCGATGCCGCCAACGCAGCCGTTGAAAAAGCACAACTTTGGAAAGATGGTCTCGCTCGCTCCGGTATTGAACCAGAACGCATTCAGCGACTCCGCGACACCGTTGATTTTTCAATCTACACACCCGGCTCCCAGGCTGGTATTCCGTTGAACATCATCGGTTCACTTAATGCACCGGCAGACGACAGTGATCCAGAATCCATGCAGGACGAAATCGAAGGCTACGCATCTTCGTTGCTGGCACTGGTTGGTATTGAATCCGATCCGCTAAGCAGTCGCGAACACATACTGCTGTCGAACATCATTAATCATTACTGGTCACAAGGCAAAAGCCTCGATTTAGGTATGCTGATTGGTTTAGTGCAGCAGCCACCGATGCGCAAACTCGGTGTAATCGATCTGGATACGTTCTACCCTCCTGGTGATCGCGTAAAACTTGCCATGAAGCTAAATGGTCTGGCCGCTTCACCTTCTTTCGCAAGCTGGGCTGAAGGTCCGGAACTTGACATACAACGCATGCTTTTTGGTGAAGATGGGAAACCTCAATCTGCAGTCGTTTCACTATCACACTTAAGTGATGAAGAAAGACAATTCGTCGTTACGCTCTTACTATCAAAAATGGTTACATGGATGCGCAAGCAGTCTGGCACGTCAGATTTGCGTGCGCTGGTTTATATGGACGAAGTGTTTGGCTACGTTCCTCCAATTGGATCGCCACCTTCGAAAAAACCGATACTCACCATACTCAAACAGGCCCGGGCATTCGGTGTTGGCCTGGTACTTTCTACACAGAACCCTGTAGATATTGATTACAAAGCGATATCCAACGCAGGCACGTGGATGATCGGCCGCTTGCAAACTGATCAGGACAAACAGAGATTGCTCGATGGCATGAGTTCTTCAGATGGCAGCGTTGACGTAAAGGCTATTGGTGAAACCATTTCTCATCTCGATAAGCGACAGTTTGTTCTGCACTCTACCAAAGCGTCTGCACCGCAACTGTTTGGAACTCGCTGGGCCATGTCCTACCTGCCAGGGCCTTTAACTCGTGAACAAATCAGCCAGTTAACCACCGACGAACAACGGCAAGCGGTGCAGGCAGCTACTGCTAAACAGTCCGCCTCGGGTTCCTCCTCTGCCCCTGTTGCTCTTGCAGATAATGAAAGTGCTGTCGCTCCACAAATTGCAGATAATGTTCAGGTGCGTTTTCTCGACCCAGGCGTGGCCTATGCAGATGAGATTGGAGCATCCGCAACCGGTAAAAGACTTCAAGCCGCTTTGGCGGTTCGTGTAGAGATGTTGTTCGATGACACCAAGGCTAAACTGCGCCATGAAGCAGAGTGGGAAGCGATTATCACCCCGCTTGATGGTCCGGTTGATCCGGACGATGCCATTATTGTCGACTACGATGATCGTGATTTGGGATCGAAAGAACCTGAAAATGCTGTGTATGTGTTACCAGATGCAAAAATCAAAAATAAAACTTACTTCACCTCTGCCCAAAAGGCCGTTAAAAATCATTTGTACAGCAACGAAGAGCTGGAGCTTTTCTATAACTCAGAACTAAAAGTGTATTCGCGTATTGGAGAATCACGCGACGAGTTTGAATCGCGTTGCGAGCAGGTGGCAGACGATGGTGCAGATAAAGATGCTGAAAAGCTACGTAAGGTGCTGGTTAAGAAAATTGAAAGAATCAATGCATCCATTAAGAAAGCCGAAGATAAACTCAGAGAAATTCAGTTTGATGCCATAAGCCGTAAGCAGGATCAGCGCGCCAGCGTTGCGATAGATATTGCTGGCGGAGTATTGGGCAGCTTGCTCGGCGGTAGACGCAGCACTCGATCAATGATTACCAGTGGTGTGCGTCGGAGTCAGAGCAAAGGCCGCATGGCTCAAAAGGCTGCGGAAAGATTGAAAACGGCGGAAAACCGATACGCCGATTTGGTTGAAGACCGTGAAGAGCTTGAAATGGAAGTGGCTGACGATCTGAATGATATTCAGGACGAATGGGATGCGAAAGTGCATGAAATTGAATCAGTCACCATAGGACTGGAAAAAACCGACATCACCATCGATGATGTCGCTTTGGTCTGGATTCCGATTGACTAGTACGTCTTGTGCAGGCACTTTACAAGGCGATCACAGCGCAATCATCAAATTGCGCGCCGTCTTCCGAGTAAAGTGTCACCGCTCCAATTCTGCCGTCAATTGGAGTAAACAATTCTGTGCTGTATGACTGGAAGAAATTTCTACCCACCGGCTTGTGATCACTGGCCAGGGCGGTGTAGTTATCGGTCATTAACGTCAATGACATGCTGGAATAGTTTGTCGCCTGAGATTTAGACAAGCAGGAAAGTTGATAGGTCTTTCCTGGTGTTATTGGAAATTCCTGATACAGACACCCTGCATTTTCCACTTGCATTGCACCCAACCCGTTAGCCGCATCGCTTGTTGCCGAGGTAAGACTTGGCGTTGAGCAATCGCTCCAGCTTGCCTTACCTTGCTCGAAATCACCATTATTGATAAGACTATTGGCCTGAGGTATAACCGGTGTAGTTGGTGGTTGAGGTGTTGTAGCAGCGGACTCAACCAACTCGCAGCGATCAACGTAGGCCGTGCCTTCGCTGTAGAGCGTCACACTGCCATGATACGCGTTAGCTGGCGCAGTAATGCCGAGCGACAGATTCTCAAAGTCGTCTGATTCAACTACAACATGATCACCGACCAGTTCGGCGTAACCGGCATCCAGAATTTGCAGCGACATACTGGAATACTCCACGGAGCTGCCACGTGCATAACAATTTAAGTCATAACTTGCACCCGGCTGCACCAACACAGTCTGATACAAACAACCGCCACTAGATACTTTGATACTCGCATCACCTTCAACGCTTGTTCCATCTGGTGACGTTAACTGTGGTTCAGCACAATCTAACCATGACTGTTTACCCTGCTCAAAACCGCCATTGAGAAGCAACGTATTGTCTGCAATGTTGGGTAACTGAGGATTCGTATTAAGCGGAGGTAGCGATGGAGCAGCTTGTGTTCCCAGACTAATCATCTGTGCAACAGATGGTGTGCCGTTTGAGTCGTGCACAAACAGCAGATAGAAGCCTGGAGGTGCAACATTGCCTGATGCCGGCATCGTCACCGACAGTGAATCTTGCTGCACCGAAAATGGCAAATCGAGAAAACGCTGATCCATATTAAAACCGTGAGTGATTGACCCCGTCTTCACCAGTGTAACCCGTGCGATCTGATTATTGTCGTTGGTTCGAATGCCTGCCTGTTGCCCCCAGGCTGCCACTTCAGGTGCATAGGTTATGTCGGGACGTTCAGCCAGCGAACCACTTTCATCAAACAGATATGGCGGTGAAAAAATTTCGGCATTGGTATTATTAAGAGGGCCCGGTGAACCGCCACCAGCCATAAGTACACGTCCGTCCATGAGCAGCACCGCTGTCGAATGATACAGACGGGCCAGTTCGTAACGAGAATACTGTGTCCATTTTTCGGATGATGGATCCCACGTTTCAGCACCCAGCGAAGCAGTAACTGCATCGTTAGTGATATAGCTTCCACCGACCACCATTGCTTTTCCGTCAGCGAGTAAAACCATCGACGACCATGCCCGTCTTGGTTCTGCAAGATCTTGTGTTCGTGATACTTGTGGTATGCCCGATGTCACATCAATAATCGCAGCACCTTTGCCATTATTCACAGCTCCACCGGTGTAGAGTATTTTCCCTGGCTGGTACATGGCGGCAGTAGCGGTTGTTCCGTGAGCAAAGTTGGGCAAATCACCCGCATCAGTTAATGCGCCATTTCCATCGGTAGAAAGATAGAACATGTTTTTGCCGGATATACCAAATATTCGACCATCAGGTGCAACGAACTGTCTTGGATAGAAATAACTGTAAGCTGCCGTACTGGCATTGCTCAATGCGCGCCAGTTGCCGTTGACAGTTGAATAGACCTCTGGCGTTGCCGTATGGACATTATCAAAATTCCGACCTCCGACGACAACAATATCGCCATCGGGCAACGTTGTGGACGTTGGATACCAACGAGCGTATTGCATATCGTTAGCGCGATTAACCGTTTTGTCCACTGCACTGTACAGTGTGGCATCGCGAATACCGGAGTTGTTCCTGCCAAGTGGCCGAGCATCGCCGCCAGACATGAGTACATCACCAGATTCCGGAATTAAAGTAGCAGCGCTGCAGAACGAGTCCACTTGAGATACGCCTTGCAGGTTATTGTGGGCAGATTGTCCAATACCCAGCATCGGATCCCAGACGCTGTACTCCATCGCTCCCTGGACCCCACTACCGCCAGTTCCGTAAGTCAGCACCTTTCCGTCTGAGAGCACAACTGAATGAATTGCAATGCGTGGCCAGTCAATTCTGCTCGACCACCGTCCTGCGAAAGCAGGATCCTCGTAGCAGACCAAACCCAATTGCTCTATGGCAGATGATGCATGCCCGTATAGACCGGTTGCCACCGCTCGACTAGCGCAGTTCAGAGTGGTTACTGCTTCGCCGTTACCGATAGAACCGACTGCATTCAATGTAGAAGAGAGAGTGCTGGTTTTGCGTTGATCAATTAAAGAGCCACAATGTAACTGTAAGTATGCCGGGTATGTGTTCGCAAAATCACTTGTTAATGCCACAACACCTTGATTGACAGGACATAAGCGAGTGAAACTCTGACCATTGTTATTGCCCGATGAATCTTGAATGGGAGCCGGACTGCCAATCCATTGTCCACTGTCGTCTGTAGCGACACAAAGCGCCTGTACCTTCTCAATTCTATTGGAATAAAAACCGGATACACCCGCGAGGATCTGGCCGTTCTCACACGCATGTTGGAACTCATTGCCAATGGGTGAACCTACCGCACCGGTACGAGCATGTATGCGACCATTGGGAGGTAACGCAAACCCGAGCGATGGACCGGGGTCGAGCGCTTCAACTTGCTCTAGATGCAGGTTATCAACATCAATGAAATCGAGCGGATCAACTGTATCTGTAACAACAGACGAAGATGTACTATTCGAATCGCACGCAATTAATACTGAAAGTAACAAAACGGTAGTAGCACCGACATGCAGATTTTTAAGATACAGAGCTTTCATTATGGACAGTCACTGTTGTCATTGTCGTGGCTCCATCCACTTTTCCGCAGCCAGCTTGAGCGACACACTCGATGTGCATCAACCACGTAAAAAAATGATTTACCGCAAGATACATTCCAACCGGAAAGCGCCCATCCCCAGGAGTGGGCTAATCAAATGTGACATCATGTATCTAATTGATATAAAACGACCTTTTAGGCGTTATCCTGTTCATGCAACCCAAACAGTTTATACAATACACATGCTTGATAATCACAAAAGAAACACGCTTAAAGCGCTGACCGGTGCGGTATTGCTGCCACTGCTGCCACAATGGGCCTCAGCATCCAGTTCAACAAAAAACGCTTTGCCGATCACAACGAACGTGCAAGGCAGCAATCCTGACTTGAACATTACGTTTATCGTTGGCAAAAAACCAATGATAAAAGTGCAAAACGTCACTGGCAAACTTGCCATTCTGCGTCACATACAACCAGGCACAATTAACGTGGGTGATAAAACCTATGACTTAAACTCGTCGCTGGTAAACAGCGCGTATGCTATCGGCGCAGGAAAATCACGACTAATTCCAGTACATGAATTGGATATAACAGAGTGCAGCTTATGCTTATCGGAACGATACTTAAACAAACCTTTGCGAATGGCATCCATAAAGGCTGATAAGATTTATGGTCGCTCGGCTAATGGTTATATGGCCGCATTCATCTAAAACCACCAGGCAAGTTCAACACTCATATTTGCTGAGCATGATCGAAAAATGCAGCGGCTATATGCAAATTAGACGCAAGACACCTGGTAAGAAGTTCGGTAACTTAAACACTCCTCCTCCAAGTGGACTTTGAAACAGGATGTTAACTTGATCAGGGATGATCTATTTTTTCCTTGCTTTGCCCACGTGCAGTTCGCTGTTTCAAATGGATAAACCATTCGATATATCAGAGCATCGGCGGACATAAAGTGTTACCGAACTAACGCTTTAAAAAATCAAAAATGTAGAGTGTGCTGCATCTCGAGAAGTCGGTGCCTGACTACCGAACTTTTCTTGGCTAAAGCGGTAATCGAGAGCGCAGATGCGGCCAATAGATCACGCAGTGGCTGGTTTTGCCTCACTCAGATTTTTACCTAGCATACCGTTTTCACGTATAAACTCCGCGATAATATCAACGCCTTCATTATTCTTAACACTGACAAAGCAATACGGACCCTCGTTACGCATCCTCTTGGTATCGTGTTGCATAACATCTAGAGACACGTCAACGTAAGGCGCAAGATCAGTCTTATTAATGACCAGCATGTCGGAACGAGTAATACCCGGTCCTCCTTTTCTCGGAATTTCCTCGCCTTGAGCCACATCAATAATATAGATGGTTAAATCTGCCAACTCAGGGCTAAAAGTGGCAGCAAGGTTATCACCGCCACTTTCTATAAATACCACATCGAGATCTGGAAAACGCGTTTGTAGTTCGTCAATAGCAGCAAGGTTCATCGATGCATCCTCACGGATTGCGGTATGAGGACAGCCACCGGTTTCTACTCCAATAATTCTATCTGAGCTGAGTGTTTGCTGTTTAACAAGAAAATCAGCATCTTCTCTGGTGTAGATATCATTGGTGACAACGGCAACACTGAAGTCATTACGCAGTTGCCTGCAAAGTGCATTTAACAATGATGTTTTGCCGCTTCCAACCGGACCACCCAGTCCAACTCTTAACGGAGATGCAGTTTTCATATTAATCTTACCTGTTATTACTTGTTAACTAAGATCGGTAAATACGCGAATACTGAACTTCGTGTGAACTGCTCGCCATGCTTATTGCAGGCAAAGAAATGCCTATACAGTCGTCACTTATGTTCAAACTCTGTTTTATCGCGTCCTCTAATTCTTCACCAAGTCCATAAAGCATTCGTTGTCCAGCCGATTGTCCGAACGGTATAATTTTCATTCCGGTCACTACCGTATTCTCAAGCCAGTTATAAGCGTATGCGGTAAGCAATGCCTGCAGTTCAATATTGTTTTGGACACAAAACCACGCCATGGATAACAAAGGTGTATTTAGAAAATCTTCACGAACGCAGTCTGAATGCAACGGTTTGATTGACTCTAGCACTTTTAACATCGCCTCAGCTCTGCAGCGCTCTTCGAATCGTAGCTCGGCTGTGTCTCGAACGGCAATACTAAACTGGCTCCAGTGCTTCACTTCACCGAAATTGCCCTCCTTTACACTTACATACAGTTTCCTTAGTAATGGAAGATCTTGCTCACTCAACGTCGAACTGATCAGTTCAGATACCCAGCGTGCGAAACTATCTTCATCGTTTACCCACCCCTCACCGACTGCCCACTCCAAACCCTGGGAGTAGCTGTACCCACCAACAGGTGACACCGGGCTGAGTAGCTGTAATAACCTGATTTGCGACAGAAACGTCAAATTACTGCCCACTGCTGGCTTCATTGGTGTGTACATGCGCGTGTGTATGTGCATGAGCGCCAGCTCCATGATAAGCGCCATTCTCCGGTGAGAACGGAAGTGTTTGTCGAGTCACCTCCAAACCCAACTGGATAAGCATGCTATCGAGCACATGATCGTGCAGGTATATCAGCTGATCTGATTCGATTTGAACTTCTGTATGACGGTTACCCAAGTGATAGCATGCCCTTGAAAACAGTAGTGGTG
>CALJNA010000172.1 GCA_937981955.1 uncultured Granulosicoccaceae bacterium | reverse complement strand
TTTCGCTGCAATCGCAATCCACGTCCAGGCTACCGTACATGACATCACGCACTTCAGGCACCGGTGCGTGTCTTATCCACCAGAATCGGGTTGCATCTTTGTCGTGAGGCAGGCGGGCAAGAATTTTTTCTTCCATTGGTGTTAATGTTGTGACTTCCAGGGTAAGTCGAGTATACCGTGAGCGACGTTGAAAATCGGTTAATCAAATTACGCGAACGAATTGATGCATCGCGCGACGACTTGATCGAGCTCACTCAATCACTTATCCGCCTGCCAACGGTTAATCCGCCGGGTGATGGCTATCTCGCTATTTGCGATTTACTTGATGCACGCCTGAGCCAGCATGGCTTTCAAACTGATCGTGTTCGCGCCTTTGGTGCGCTGGGTGACAGCGATCGCTACCCACGCTGGAATATCATCGCCCGGCATGAGGGCAAACACGCTGGTGAATGCGTTCATTTCAATTCACATACCGATGTTGTTGATACTGGTGATGGCTGGACTGTCGATCCATTTGCCGCTGTACTCAAAGACGATCGAGTCTATGGTCGTGGTGCTTGTGATATGAAAGGTGGATTGGCTGCCTCGATTATTGCGGCTGAAGCATTTATTGACGTGTTTTCAGACTACAACGGCGCAATAGAAATTTCGGGAACTTGCGATGAAGAATCCGGTGGTTTTGGCGGCGTAGCCTATTTGGCTGAACAAGGCTGGTTCGATCCAACTCGCGTGCAGCACGTCATCATTCCGGAACCTTTGAATAAAGATCGTATTTGTCTTGGTCATCGTGGTGTTCTATGGACCGAGATTGAAACTTACGGGCACATTGCTCATGGTTCCATGCCGTTTCTTGGCGATTGTGCTGTACGGCATATGGGTGCGGTGGTGTCTGCGCTTGAACAGGATTTGTTTCCGCAGTTGGCGCGAAAACGCACCAATATGCCGGTTGTGCCAGATGGAGCTCGCCAATCAACCCTAAATATTAACTCAATACACGGTGGGCTCAGCGAACCTGAGGACGGTTACACAGGATTACCCTCAGCGTTGGTGCCAGACCGTTGTAGAATGGTGCTCGACAGGCGTTTTCTGATGGAAGAGAATCTGGACGAGGTTCGAGCAGAGCTGCGTGACGTTATCGAAGCAGCTGGCAAGGATCGGGAAACATTCAGGTACGAGATGCGTGAACTTTTCTCGGTATTACCGACTATGACCGACCACGATGCGCCAGTAGTGAAAGCGGTTGCCAAGGCGATCAAAACTGAGGTTGGTTGTGAACCGGCATATGTCGTGTCACCTGGGACCTACGATCAGAAGCACATAGATCGCATAGGCAAGTTGAAGAACTGTATAGCCTACGGGCCGGGCATTCTAGATTTGGCGCATCAACCCGACGAATATGTCGGAGTGCAAGACATGATCGACGCGGCAAAAGTCATGGCGCAATCATTGGTCACGCTGTTGGGATGCGATCAGCGGTAATATGATTAGCAGAAATATAATCTGCACGAACAAGACCAGCAGTAACATAAATAGATAAATAAATAACTTTCAGGGAGTAGCGTAGTGAATACAAAAAAATTATCCCGTGCACTTTTTCTTGCCGTTTGTGTAGCGTGCGTTGCAGGTTCAGTGCAGGCGGCGAAGACCGACGTCACTATTGGCATGCAATTGGAGCCACCCAATCTTGATCCTACTGGGGGTGCAGCTGCGGCAATTGATGAAGTGGTCTATGCGAATATTTTCGAAGGCTTAACCCGCTTTGGTTCTGATGGCAGCGTTTTACCAGCCCTGGCCAAATCGTGGAGCATCAGTGAAGATGGCATGACTTACACATTCGAACTGAACAGTGGTGTCACTTTTCACGATGGCAGTGCGATGGATGCAGACGACGTCAAGTTCTCTTTAGATCGCGCTATGGCTGAAGATTCTACCAATGCGCAGAAGCAATTGTTTGCGAACATTGAGAGCGTCGAGAACGTTGATGGTTCTGTGGTTATCAAATTGAAAACAGCTGATGGAAATCTGTTGTTTAATCTTGCCTGGGGTGATGCGGTTGTAGTTGCTTCTGAAACTGTTGAAACGCTGGCCACCAACCCAGTTGGTACCGGACCATTCAAATTTAAAAACTGGGTACAAGGCGACCAGATCGTTATTGAGAAAAATGCCGACTACTGGGGCGAGCCCGCAAAGCTCGATAAAGCCACATTCAAATTTATAAGCGAGCCAACGGCGGCATTCGCTGCAATGATGGCAGGTGATCTGGATGCATTTCCTGTTTTTCCAGCACCTGAAAATCTCGCTCAGTTTGAAGCCGATCCACGGTTTAGCGTGATATTAGGTTCGACTGAAGGCGAAACCATTCTTTCTACCAACAACAAGCAGGCGCCTCTGGATAACGTGCTGGTACGACAGGCAATCGCACACGCTATTGATCGTTCAGCCATTATTGATGGTGCCATGTTCGGTTACGGTACGCCTATCGGTACACACTTTGCCCCGCACAATCCTGCCTATGTCGATTTAACTGGTCAGTCTGAATACGATCCGGAGAAATCAAAAGCGTTGTTAAAAGAGGCGGGTCTGGCTGATGGTTTCACAACAACCTTGAAATTGCCACCGCCTGCATACGCACGTCGTGGTGGTGAAATCATCGCGTCTCAATTGCGCGCCGTTGGAATAAACGTGGAAGTCAGTAATCTGGAATGGGCGCAATGGCTTGAGCAGGTTTTTAAAGGTAAAGACTTTGGTCTAACCATTGTGTCGCACACTGAACCTATGGATATTGGAATCTATGCCAACCCGGAGTATTACTTCCAATACGACAATGCTGAATTCCAGGCATTGATAGAAAGCTTTAATGCTGAAACAGATGCGATGAAACGCACTGAAATACTGCAGCAGGCGCAAGGCATCATTTCCGATGACTATGTAAACGGCTATTTATTTCAATTGGCTAAAACCGGTGTTGCCAGTAGTAAGCTAAAGGGTTTGTGGGAGAATTCACCAACTCAGGCAAACGATCTGACAGGTGTCTTCTGGGAAGACTAGTTTGATTATTGTCGGCGCGTCGCTGTTGTCTTGAAACATTTGCTGCAAAGCGTAATCAAGCGATCGTGTCGTTTCCTCCTTGCACCGGTTTGAGTAGCAATACAGCTCAAACCGGTGTGAGTTTTGGTTTTTAGAAAAGCCAACCTGTGCTTCGATACTTATTCAAACGCTCTTTGATTCTGCTTGCCACACTATTTGTGGCAAGCCTTGTTGTGTTCATTACTATAGAAGTGGTGCCAGGCGATCCGGCTTCCTATATGTTGGGTTTAAACGCGCAGGAAGATACGGTCGCTGCCTTGCGTGCTGAACTTGGTCTGGATAAATCCAAACCGGCGCGATACATCAGTTGGGTGAGCGGCTTACTCACTGGAGATTTTGGTACCTCGTATACTTACCGCACACCAGTTGCAGACATGGTTCGCGATCGAATGTGGGTGTCGTTGCCGTTGGCCATTTTCGCTTTGCTGCTATCCACCATAATTGCTTTTCCCGCCGGTGTATATGCAGCCAGTCATCGAGGTGGCATAACAGACACAATTGTTATGGCATTCACGCAGCTTGGTGTGGCCATTCCGAATTTCTGGTTTGCCATGTTGCTGGTGCTACTGTTTGCAATTAAGTTGTCGTGGTTTTCCGCAGGCGGGTTTCCCGGGTGGGATGCCGGTTTTTTTCAGGCATTGAAATCGCTGACGCTGCCGGCTATTGCACTGGCGTTACCGCAGGCATCCATACTTACGCGTGTGATGCGCTCATCATTGCTTGATGTACTGAATGAGGATTTCATGCGAACGGCTCGCGCCAAAGGATTAACCCGGCGAAAAGCGCTTTGGAAGCATGCGCTGCGCAATGCCATGATTCCGGTTCTAACCATCATTGGTTTGCAGTTTTCGTTTTTACTTGCCGGTGCCATCATTATTGAAAACGTGTTCTACCTTCCGGGGCTGGGTCGACTGATTTTTCAGAGTATTGCCAGTCGAGACCTTATAGTTGTTGAAAGTGTGGTTATGCTGCTGGTGATGGCAGTAGTATTAGTCACGTTCGCAGTTGATCTTGCTTATGCGTGGGTCGATCCTCGCCTGCGAGGAACGCGATGAAGCTACGCAGTTTACTTCCAGGTGTGTTTCTGGTTCTCATATTTTTCAGTGCGGCTTTATTGTCCTATATCTGGACGCCCTTCGATGTCACTCTGATTGATATCAAATCGCGTTTTCAGGCACCCGATACCACGCACTGGCTCGGGACGGATCACTATGGCCGCGATATGTTGTCCATGCTCATGGTCGGTGCCAGAACGTCTATTGCTGTTGCTATTGTTGCAGTGGGTATTGGCATGTTGTTTGGTGTGCCGCTGGGTTTGGCAGCAGCTGCGAATCGTGGCCGCTTTCTCGATGAAGCGATTATGCGTGGCAACGATCTGGTGTTCGCGTTTCCTGCGCTGCTGATTGCGATTATGATCACGGCCGTTTACGGGCCTGGTGCAGTTAACGCCATTATCGCTATCGGCATTTTTAACATACCGGTTTTTGCCCGCTTGTCACGTGGTGCTGCGCTGAGTTTGTGGAAACGTGATTTTATTCTGGCCGCAAGAGCCGCCGGCAAAAATACAACACGTATTTCATTCGAGCATATTTTGCCGAACATCACCAATTTGCTGATCGTTCAGGGAACCATTCAGTTCTCCCTGGGAATTCTTGCTGAAGCCGGGTTGTCATTTGTCGGATTGGGAGCACAGCCACCCATCCCAAGTTGGGGGCGCATGCTGGCGGACAGTCAAACGCTGATCATGCTGGAACCACGGTTAGCGTTGCTGCCGGGTCTTGCCATTCTGTTGACTGTATTAGGGTTGAATCTACTCGGTGATGGATTACGTGACTGGCTCGATCCGAGGTTGCGTCGTGAACGCTGAAACAAGTTCAATAAATGGTGTGATGAGATGTTGTGTGGTGGTGTATGACCACTAGCGATCAAACTTCGTCACTGTTGAATTTGCGTGGAGTGAATATGTCGATTCACGATACGCCGATTTTGCATGATGTCTCGCTCGAGCTAAAACCGGGTGCCGTACTCGGCATTATTGGCGAAAGTGGGTCGGGTAAATCCATGACCGCTTTATCGATTATGCAGTTACTGCCACACGGTGCATCGCTCACCGGTGACATTATCTTTGATGGACTGGATATCGTTGAGGCCACCGAAGAACAGATGTGCGACATACGCGGTAACGATATCGGCATGGTGTTCCAGGAACCCATGACGGCGTTGAATCCGGTGCAAACCATCGGCTCACAAGTTGCCGAGTGTATTGCCTTGCATATGCCGGTAAGTCACAGGGAGTCTGTGAAACAGGCAGCCGCAGTTCTGGAACGAGTCGGGCTGCCAAACAATCAGTTTCCACTATCGCGATACCCGCATGAGCTCTCCGGCGGTCAGCGGCAACGTGTGGTAATCGCTATTGCCGTTGCATTGCAACCTAAGCTGCTTATTGCCGATGAGCCAACCACCGCGCTGGATGTGACAACGCAAGCAGAAATTCTGACACTGTTGCAGCGGCTGGTAAAAGACTCCGATATGGCAATGATGCTGATCACACACGATCTTGCAGTGGTGTCAGAAGTGGCTGACGATATCGTTATCATGCGCAATGGTCGCGTTGTCGATCATGGTAAAACGAGCAACATTTTTGATGAACTTGCTCACCCTTATACACGTGCATTGTTTGAAGCATCCAGTCATGCACCCGAGCGTTTAAACGAGGCTAAACAAATAGAACCACTGGTTAAACTAACCAATCTGGTTTGTGAATACCCGCTACCAAGAAAAACCTTTTTCGGTGCTCGGCAGGTTTTTCGCGCTGTGAATGAAGTGAGTCTGACCATTCATGCTGGTGAAAGTGTTGGATTGGTAGGAGAGAGCGGTTGCGGCAAGTCAACACTTGCACGGGCCTTACTCGGGTTGTCTCCGATTCAAGGCGGCAGTATCCTTTTGCATGGTGAAAGACTACAGGCAGGTGTTGCGCTGTCCAGAAAAGTGCGACGTGAATTGCAAGTCGTGTTTCAAGACCCATACAGTTCATTCAATCCGCGCCATCGGGTCGCAAGACTGGTCGCAGAGCCCTTGCATGTGCTGGATAATCCGCCAACGGGTACGGAACGCGCGAACCTGGTTAGAGCCACACTTGAGAGTGTCGGTCTTTCCGGTGACGATGCTGATAAGTACATTCATGAATTTTCAGGAGGCCAGCGGCAGCGCATCGCGATTGCTCGCGCACTAATTATACGGCCCGCGCTGATTATTCTGGATGAAGCCGTGTCTGCGCTGGATGTGTCAGTGCGTGCTCAGGTGCTCGACCTACTGGCAGGCCTGGCAGATTCACACCAGTTGGCTTACTTGTTTATCTCGCACGATCTGTCGGTGGTTCGCAACATTACTGATAGAGTGCTGGTTATGAAAGCCGGGCAGATTGTAGAGCGCGGTAATACCGAATCGGTTTTTAATGACCCGCAACACGAATACACTAAAAGATTGTTAGCTGCTGCGCCGCAATTACCCGCTTCAGCATCCCAGACAGGTTAAACATGAGTATAAATCCGGACACACAACAACACGCTTCACCGGTTGCACATTTCGGGTTTGATGCATCCTGTTGTTTTATCGGTGGAGTTTGGCAACCCGCATCAGGTGGCGAGGTATTAACTCTGGAAAACCCGTCAACAGGAGAAACTTTGTGCGCCATCGCCAGAGGAGACGCCGCCGACATTGATGCCGCTGTTATCGCTGCACAAACGGCCATGCAAACCGGTTGGGGAAGAGCAACTGCGTTAGAACGAGGTCGCTTCCTGAGTCGTCTTGGTCGATTGGTGTTGGACAATGTTGAACAGCTGGCAGAATTGGAAGCACTCGATGTCGGTAAACCTGTAAAGCAGGCGAAAGCAGATGCTGTGGCGCTTGCGCGCTATTGCGAGTTTTATGCGGGCGCTGCCGACAAGGTACATGGCGAAACTTTGCCATATCTTGAAGGCTATACCGCGTTTACTTTGCGCGAACCGCACGGGGTCACAGGGCATATTGTGCCCTGGAATTATCCGATGCAGATTATCGGCAGATCTGTTGGTGCAGCTCTGGCAATGGGCAATGCGTGTGTGTTGAAGCCGGCAGAAGAAGCCTGCTTAACCGCTCTGGCGTTTGCAGAACTTGCAGCACAAGCAGGCCTCCCGGCCGGTGCGTTGAATGTGGTTCCCGGATTGGGAGCCGAGGCAGGACAGGCGCTAAGTTCTCATTCGGGGGTGCAGCATATTTCGTTCACCGGTTCTGTCTCGACTGGTGCCAAGGTGCAAGCATCGGCTGCGAACTCAGTGGTGCCTGTTACCCTGGAACTGGGTGGTAAATCGGCGCAAGTTGTGTTTGACGATGCTGACTTAGACGCCGCATTGCCGTTTCTGGTTAATGCCGGAGTCCAGAATGCAGGACAAACCTGCTCTGCGTCTTCCCGGTTATTGATTCAAAAAGGTGTTTATCACCAATTGATTGATCAATTGGCAGGTCGATACGCGCAACTGCAGGTCGGTGATGCCATGCAGGATCTGGCGCTTGGTCCGCTAATCTCTGCACGCCAGAAATCCATTGTTGAGCAGTACCTGTCACAAGGAAGTGATCTTGACAAAGTGGCTGTTGGTGTTATGCACGATGACGCGAGTCCACAAGGTCATTTTGTACTACCCACTTTATTTGCTGATGTGCCGCCAGATCATGTGCTGGCACAAGAAGAAATATTCGGACCGGTGCAGGTCGTTATACCGTTCGAGGATGAAGATGCTGCGCTGGCTATTGCCAACGGCACGCCGTATGGTTTGGTCGCATCGGTATGGACTAACGATGGCGCTAGACAAATGCGAATGGCAAAAGCATTGCGTGCAGGTCAAGTGTTCATAAACAACTATGGCGCCGGTGGCGGAGTGGAACTTCCGTTTGGTGGCGTTGGAAAATCCGGACATGGTCGCGAGAAAGGGTTTGAAGCTCTATATGGATTCTCTTGCCTTAAAACGGTTGCTGTGTCGCATGGATAAGGTTGGTCGGTCCAGCCGCGTAAATGCCAGGGGGATAGCACAGTGAAAGTTGGCAAAAAAAACCTGATCACCGATGTGCCCGGTTTGTCCGTGGGCAATGCAGAGAGCAGCAGTATCAAAACCGGTGTAACTGTCCTTAGTGCAGACGAGCCGTTTCTGGCGAGTGTCGATGTCATGGGTGGTGCACCGGGCACGCGTGAAACTGACTGCCTTGCACCTGAAAATCTGGTTAACGATATTGATGCAATTGTGTTAGCCGGCGGCTCCGCTTTCGGTCTGGATGCAGCATCAGGGGTAACTGATGCGCTGGCAGAAAATGGTAAAGGGTTTCGCGTTGGCCCAGTGACGGTGCCGATTGTACCGGCTGCGATTATCTTTGATCTGATCAACGGTGGTAATAAACAATGGACAGTAAACCCGTACAGGCAACTTGGGATTGATGCACTGAACCACAGTGCTGCCGAATTTCAATTAGGCACGGCTGGTGCGGGAACTGGAGCGACAACCGCGACCCTGAAAGGCGGTTTGGGCTCGGCGTCTGTCGTGTTGCCCAGTGGGCATATTGTTGGTGCACTGGTGGTCGCAAATCCGCATGGCAGTCCGCTGGTACCCGGAACGAATCAATTCTGGGCAGCGCCGTTTGAATGCGAAAAAGAGTTTGGTGGTTTAGGCGTATGCACGGAAACGCAGCCGCTGTATGAACCCCAAAACGAAAAGCTGGCAGCCTATGAAGCTAAAGCAAACACGTGCATTGGTATTGTTGCAACCGATGCTGTGCTGGATAAGGCACAAGCCAAACGATTCGCGGTGGCCGCTCAAGATGGTCTGGCCAGATCAATCGTACCTTCTCATACCTTGTTCGATGGTGATTTAATCTTCGGCGTATCAACCCGAAAGCGGGCCTTGCCTGAATCTGAGGCGGCTGTATTGCAAATGGCCCTTGGGCATGCCGCTTCGCTTTGCATGGCCAGAGCAGTTGCTCGGGGTGTCTATATGGCCGAGTCTGTTCACAATGATACTTTGCCAAGTTGGCAGAGCCTTTACGGAAAAACCAGTGGAAAAACCAGCAATGAGTAAAGTCAGCGTCTCATTAAACGAAATTGAGACTGTTTGTAAAACCGCGCTTGTTAGTCACGGTGCCGAAGCATGGATAGCGGAATCTGTTGCCAAGGCAGTTCGGAAAGCAGAAGCCACGGGTAATCTGATTTGTGGGCTGTATTATCTTGAGAGTTACTGTAAGCAGTTGCAAACCGGTCGTGTAAAAGGCAAAGCGGTACCAGTTGTCACTCGGCCAAAAGCGGCAACAATAAAAGTGGATGCGCAGTTTGGTTTCGCGCAAGCCGCATTTGAAAAGGGCATTGTACAGGTAGTTGATGCTGTTAAAGAGACGGGGACAGTATCTTTATCCATATGTCATGCTCATACCTGTACATCACTTGGCTATTTCACTGAACAAATTGCTGAGGCTGGTCTGTTGGGTATTGGATTTACCAATGCGTCGGCTGTGGTTTCTCCGCCCGGTGGAAATAAAGCTGTGATAGGTACAAACCCGATTGCGATGTCAGTGCCAGCTAAAAACGGTGGCGTTGCCTTTCAGTTTGATCAAAGTACCAGTGCAGTTGCATTGGGCAAAATCACCATGGCAGCCGCGGCCAACGAATCGATTCCACTTGGTTGGGCGGTAGATGCGAATGGAGAGCCGACAACAGACCCTCAAGCGGCGCTGAAAGGATCACTGGTTTCTACTGGTGGTTATAAAGGCTATGGTTTTGGGCTCATGGCAGAGGTGTTGGCAGCGGCGATCACCGGTAGTGTTAATTCAACAGATGTCAAAGGCCTTAAAGTACCTGAAGGTGAACCGCATAATCTTGGACAGTTTTATTTTTTAATGGATCCAACTGCGGTGTCTGGAAACGCGTTCTGGGAGCGCCTTGAAACTCTGACTACTGCAGTTAGTGAACAGCCAAGCGCGCGGCTGCCCGGCCAGCACCGGCAACTGCCAGATGAGGTGTCAATCGAATCTGCGGTTTGGGAACTGGCGCAGTCACTGAGCAAATAAAAATTCGCTGACAGTTTTAAGGAATGCGTCCGGGTTCTCCCAGTGTACCGAATGCGCCGCATCATCTATCACGTGCAATGAGACTGCGGGTAAATCTGCATAGCTGTTTTGCAGATCAGCGGGTGAAAACAATCGGTCGTTCGCTCCGGTAAGCGCCAATGCCTTGAATGGCAATGTATCCGGTAATGCAATGGGTTCAAGATAGCTTGGCAATGACAAACACTGTTGTTGGAATGCTCTTGCATCTTGCTTGAACGGATAGAGCATTGATGCGTTGACTGCACCATCGACTTGAGATTGATCAGCAAAAAAACGTGGGCTGAACAGAAACTGAAACAGTAGTCGGAACCAGTCGGCCTCGTTGTCTTCTGTTCGCAAGCGGGCAAGCGTACTAAATAGATCGATGCGAGTTGGGTCTACGGTTAGTGGGGCGGATGCTGCAACCAGCGCGTTAACACGCTCCGGAGCTTGCGCGGCGACCGCCCACGCTGTCAGTGCGCCCATGGAATGACCAACAAG
>CALJNA010000171.1 GCA_937981955.1 uncultured Granulosicoccaceae bacterium | reverse complement strand
CAGGTGACACCATTGGATTGACAATTGATACTGCCACCAGGCCAAGCGCTGTAACGGGTACGGTGCGTTTGGCAGCGCTAACGGCCAGGCGTTGCAGATCATCTGTTGTTTTCATAATAAGCCAACATGCACCCATGAGCGTGTACGCACCCGTAACGCACAATGCGCTAAGTAATGCGAAGAGTTGTGCCTGGGCGGTTTGTGCAAAGCCGGTTATGTACAGCCCAAGCATGTAGCCTTGGGTGACTGTTGTCATCAGAGAGCCAACAAAGAATGCAATGTCCCAAAGTTTTTTATGTTTTGCCAGCGCCTTGGCTCGAAAATCGAAAGAGACGCCGCGTAAAATCAACCCTGCGAGCATGAGCGTAACGGGCAAATATAAAGTACCAAGAATGAGCCCGTGGGCAACCGGGAAAGCCACCAACAGAATACCGACACCAAGCACTAGCCAGGTTTCGTTTGCGTCCCAGAATGGACCAATAGATGAAATCATTTGATCGCGCTGATGTTCTGTTCTCCCTAACATCAGAAGACCGGTACCCAGATCAAAGCCATCGAGAATTGCATAGAGCAACATCGACAATCCCATAAGCCCAAGGAAAATGACGGGGAGAAATTCTGCCGGAATGGTATTCATGTTGCGCTCCCGGTTGAGGCATTGCGCTGCAATACTGAGGCTGCCTGTTCCAGACCGAACGTATCTGCTGTCGGTTTTGCTGCCTGGCGTGCAAGGTAAAATAGCGTTGATACGTATGCGAAAAGCAGGAATGCATATAACGCTAAATACAAAGCGAGTGAGCTTCCCACACTGGTTGCACTCGCGCTGCCAACAGCTGCCTCTGTTGATAACACATTGGCCACCAACCAGGGCTGGCGTCCAATTTCGGTGACGTACCAGCCTGAAAGTGTGGCAACCCAGCCGGAGAAGGTCATGCCGATTAATACGACTAAATTGGTTTTCGATAAAGTTTGTGTTCGAATAAGCTTGTAAGCGGAATACCAGGACACCAGCAGCATCAACACACCCATACCCACCATTATTCTGAACCCGTAAAAAAGTGGTGCAACTGGTGGGCGATGTTCAAACGAATTGATACCGCGTATTTCTCCATCAAATTCATGTGTGAGTATGAGGCTAGCGAGCCCTGGAATAGCTAAAGCAAAATCGTTTTCTTGAGTTGCTTCATTAGGAACAGCAAACAACAACAACGGTGCATGTGTTTGTGTGTCCCAAACACCCTCCATAGCTGCAATTTTTTGAGGTTGGTGTTCCAGCGTATTGAGTCCATGTAAATCGCCAACGAAAATTTGCGCAGGTATCAACAGCGCAGCACCATACACGGCAACCTTCATTGATTTACGGACACCACCTGTCTTGTCACCGCGCAGAACACGATATGCCGATAGGCCGGCAACGAGAAAACAAGCTGTTAAGCCTGATGCCAGCAACATATGAGTAAGGCGATATGGCATGGACGGGTTAAAAATAACCTCGTGCCAGCTGGTCACGAAGGCTTGTCCGTCGATCATTTCAAAGCCGGCGGGTGTATGCATCCATGAATTAAGCACAATAATCCAGAACGCCGACATGGTAGTGCCGAAAGCAACCAGCAGTGTTGCAAGGGTGTGTACGAACGGCGGTACTCGCTGAGCACCGAATAGCATAATGCCCAGAAAAGTCGCTTCAAGAAAAAATGCCGTGAGTACTTCATAGGCGAGCAGCGGGCCGGCAACGTTGCCAACGGTTTCCATGAAGCCAGGCCAGTTGGTGCCAAACTGAAACGACATGGTAATTCCACTGACAACGCCGAGTGCGAATGTCAGAGCAAAAACCTTTACCCAGAAGCCGTACGCCATCATCCAGGTTTGATCACCGCTTTTGTGAAACCTGATTTTGAAGTACAACAAAATCCACCCAAGGGCGATTGTGATAGTTGGAAAAAGAATATGAAATGAAATATTGGCAGCGAACTGAATGCGTGCCAGCATTAACGCGTCCATCTTCAGCCTCCTTTTTTCTTTCCCATAATGCTTAACTTGTCTTTCATTTCCAAAAGGCGCGGGACTTTGTTGCCAAAGCGCAGCAGCAATTCAAGATCTGAGCGGCTCAGTCGCAACAAATCATCGCTCCAGTCAGATACCTGTTCCATCAACCCGCACATGTCTTGCAATCGTTTGTGTGCGTGTTTTTGTTCATCGGTTTTCGGTTCTTCGAGCAGGCTTTGACGAAGCAGGGTTAACGTTGGGTCGAGTTCTCGCTTTCTTCGCTCTTCAAGCAAAGTTAGCGCAATGTCGAGAATGTCTTCCGGCGTGGAAAAATAGTCTTTGCGATCACCCGGCAAATGCTGCAACGTGACCAGCCGCCACGATTGCAGCTCTTTCAAACTCATACTAACGTTCGATCGGGAGAGGCTGAGTTTGTCGCTGATTTGCTCAGCGTTCATCGGCGCTTCGGAAACATAGAGCAGCGCGTAGATTTGCCCCACTGTGCGATTGATACCCCAGCGGCTACCCATCTCACCAAAGTGCAGGATGAACGATTGTATGGTTGGGTCCAGATCTTTCATATTTAGAATTTACGGTAATTTCAGTAATTACTGAAATAACTGTATCACAAGAAATGGAGAAAAACCTAGCTGTAGATCATATGATTGGTGACGGTTTTTCTAAGGCTTAGAGCCGAAAGCTTGATTCCAGGGGGTCTAAGCCGCTGTGGAGCAAGGGTCAGACGGGAACGGGATGAGTCAGTAATTCACTCGATAGGTTGGTGGTGTAACGATTGAATAATACTTTTGCGATCGACTAACTGGCAGCTTTTATTGTGTACAGTTGGGTAGGGTGCTTGAATTTCGCTTTCTTCTTTTGTTCGTACATTACTTCGTCAGCGTTTAGAATTGCCTTTGGCAGTTTCCTGATGCTGCGACAGCATGCCGCTCCAATTGAAACGGCAATACCGGTAGTCGATAGTGCTTTGTTTATCGACGCTATGAGCATTTGAGCTTCTTCATCGTCGCACCCGAATTGCAGCCCGATGAATTCGTCACCGCCAGTTCTTGCAACAAATGGTTCATCATCTGCGAATGGTGCGATGCCCTGAGGTGCGAAGAACTGTTGCAACACAATAGCAACCTTACGAATTGCTTCGTCTCCAGCAGCATGGCCTTGCGTATCATTGAGTTGTTTCAGTCCATCAACATCGACCACGAACACACTTACGCTCCGATTATCGCCGAATCCGTTACGCATTGTTGCTTCTACTGCTGCTTCCCAGCCATTTCGGTTTAGTAATCCAGTCATGGAATCGCGAAATGCTTGTTCAGTCAGAGATTCAATCTCGTTAATAGTATTTAAGTTACTTGATAAATCGCTTATCGCGTTTGCAACCTGGTGTGCACAAAATTCCAGCAGAGCTTGCCGGTTTATTAGATCGTTATCAGGCTTGCTTGTGGAAATTCCACACAGCAAGGTGCTGGTCAACGCGTTGCTGCTTGTAATAGGTAGGGCAACGATAGAGGTTGGATTGAAATTCTGGAATACTTGGAGCTCTTGATAGGCTGTTTGAGTTACATCCGAAACAATGGGTGCAAAATGCCCACCAGCAACTGCATTTGAAATGGTGCTAAGGCTTTCGTTGTCCATTCCTTCTTTTACACCGGGAAAGTTTCCGGATATGAATTCTACAAAACCAGTCTCCATTTCTTTGTGGTACAAAACAAAGCCGTCCATGGCCAGTTCTGATCGGAGAAATTCCAGAATATGTCGGCAGGTAAAGTTATATTTGGTTTCGGGACGATAAATCATTGCTCGGTCCTTGGTTACATCCGACTTTATGCCTACTGTTGTTATCGGTGGATAACGTCGTTACATACATAACCCATCGGCACCTGTAGGCTTACGGTGTAAAGATATGTAACCTATTTCAAGATTGCTTTTTTAAAGTGTGTGTTTAAACCCAAGTTTCATTCGTTGTGAGAAGCATGCATCAATTTTGAATCGGTAGGAAGTACCGGTTTTGGTGTGCGTTGGTGTTAACCCGTTTGTCCTAGATATCGTTTGAAAACACGATAAGTCGACTTGCTATTCCCGCACATCATAAAAAGCATTTAGTTTTGCCCAGACACCTCTATGAAACAGTTGTCCTGTATCAGTTGTTTTTATTAACGGTGTTACATGCAAGTTTGCTGTTCATTGCTGCACGAAGATTGTTAGCCATCCGTTCTTTCGCAACATGTTTGGAAACCTGTGAAAATAACGCACTGGCCTGCTGAAAAATGAGCGCAATGCGAAAATTAAGTTGTTTGATAGCCTGCGCATCATTGTTATTGAGTAACCTCTGCAGGCATTGCATTTGTCTACAACAACTTTATCAAAAACTAACTTGAAGCAAACCTATGCTGGCACGACTAGGCCTGTCAGCAAGTTTCAGTTAGACGAACCCGTTGTGATCGTTGGGAACGGTCCAGTTGGTATGCGGGCGCTTGAGGAGATTCTCAAGCGAGATCGTACGATTCCGGTGGTGATTTACGGTGAAGAGAACCATTTGCCATACGACCGGGTGAAGCTTTCTTCATGGCTCATTGGCGATATCAAGTTTGAAGCTCTCGCTCAACGGTACCGGCGTCCGTTCGGTTCCGTTTTAGACGAACGCTACGGTTTACGTGTCACGACAATTGATCGCGAGAACAAGGTTGTGATTGATGCTGCTGGTACCAGAACTCGATACGAAAAATT
>CALJNA010000170.1 GCA_937981955.1 uncultured Granulosicoccaceae bacterium | reverse complement strand
GCGTGACGGACACTTTTTTCGCGCCGATGATGCCAAAGCGGTACAACGCTACCGGTGTAAAGCCTGTGGGAAGAAGTTTTCCGCAGCCACCTTAGGCGGAGCATCAGGTTTTTTAAAGAAGACCACCTTTGACAACCTGTTTTCGATCAATCACACGTTCGCCACCATTCGGGCCAAGGTCAAATCGGTTGAACCGACGAACCTGTTGCACAACGAAAAAGCCCGAACGACTGTCTGATCACATGGATATATTCATCGATGTGTTTTGTGATCGATTGAAGCTATTAAATCTTGCTCCCAGGACCTTACAACAGCGTGCTGCTCGGCACACTGTCCAGTGGGGATAGCGTGATAACCAGCCCCACTCATCTGGAGCAGTTTTTGAACATTTCGCAGGCTTCATGGCACCTATCAAAATTGATGACTGATTTGTATTGCTCAGTTCTCGAAAAACCAAACCAGATGTGGCACAATATGGTGGTTTATTGACATCGAGTGCGCTGTTACGAGCCAACGCGTTGTGCACAAAATCTAGTCAAAACAAATAAAAACAGCGTTTTAGCACGGGTATTTCATGAGCAACGACACCTGCGGGACAACCTGCCGACTAACAGTTCAAAATAGGCGAAGGCAGTTTCTGCGTCAATCTGTTAAAGCGGCTGCCGTCATTTCTGGGAGTGTTGGTGTGAGCAGCATTGCCACTCCGGCGCTGGCATCGGCTTTAACCGTGCCCGCTACGCAGCCCGATAGAAAGCTCAGACTGGTCAATGCGCACACCTGGGAAAAGCTCGATATCGTGTTCTGGACTGACGGCGTACACATTGATGAAAGCATGAAAGAGATCAGCCACCTTATGCGAGATCACCGTGCCAATGAATCCATCACGATAGACACTCAGCTAATCGACGATCTGTACAACCTGTATCAGTTGCTCGATACCGATGAGCGCATTCACATTCTGTCCGGTTACCGCACTCAGGCTACCAATGCCAAGCTTCGCCAGCGCTCGAATGGAGTGGCTAAATACAGTCTGCACATGGAAGGGAAGGCGGTCGATTTGAATGTTCCGGGAAAGACGGCTGACCAGATTCGTCTGGCGGCTTTGAGCATGAAATCCGGTGGTGTTGGGTACTACCCGTCATCCGGTTTTGTGCACATCGACACAGGCAACGTGAGAGCCTGGAACGGGTCTTAAGCTGTAAAAACCAAACTTTCCACTCAGCCGACATTTCTGCTGACATTTCTGTGATTGAAGTCCCACCACGATTTCGCCGGTTACGGTGAAATACGTTCATCGCGGTAAACCGTTCTAAAAACGGCCATCTGCATTTGAGGTGTTGGGGAAAAAATCATGACAATTAAAACTAACTTATCAAGCCTGACGGGCAAGCTTGTAATGTCAGTGGCTGTAGTGGCCCTGTCTGCAATGGCGATTCCGGCAACTGCAGCAACATTTGGTGTGCGTGTGGTTGATAATAATGGCGCGCCTGTTGCCGGTGCCGCAGTTTGTATCGGTTTGCAAGGCAACTACAAACAGTTCGGCGCCACGTTTACTGATTCACAAGGTCAGGTGTCTGTGGAAGTGCCTAACGTTCCATTGCTGGTTACTGTTTCAAAAGATCGGTTCACTGGTATTCGTACCACTGAACCCGCTCGCTCGTTTAACTTGCTGAAACAGGTCAAGTTGCTGGAAGGTGTTCCTGGACCTCGTTGTCGTGCAGGAAGTGTGCTGGCTGAAAGCGAACCGGGTGTACCGCCGATTACTGTCAGCAGCATTGCTGTGCGGGCAGGTCCTGTCAGCACAACGCTTGCTCCTGACGTTACGGGTGAACCCAGTCAGTATCGTGTGAGTACATTAAAAGATTTTTCAGATGCCAAGTGGAAGAAATTTGATAATCTTATCGCTTTGAACGGTGCACTGTCCGATGCCGATAAAATCTATTTGCAGATGCGAAAGCGTTCAGGCAGTTCCAAGGCATATCTTGAATCAGTTTCAGATGTGCTGACCGTACGACTGACAAACTAGAGATTATACTTCTATCCCTTGTCGGTTCTATCCGCTGACGGATAGTGAAGTACAACAACCCCGCAAGTACCAACCGGTTTCGATACCCTGGACTGCGGGGTTTTTTATTGCTGCGATTCTTTAAGCGAAGCAATCTCTTCGTTGGTCAATGTTCTCGCTTCACTCTCAACCATGCGTGGTATGCCATCGATTACCGGGTAAGCCAGGCCTGCACTTCGACTCCATAGTTCCAGTTCAGCCTGTCCACTGCTTTCGTCCTCAACTTCCGTATCGTTCTGGCTCTGATCCAACACAGAGTCGCCATGAACGTCTTCTTGCTCAAATGCAATACCGGTGCCTGGCTCAATCGCTTTAGGCACCAGTTTGCCTTTGGTTGCGGGACACACAAGAATATCCAGTAGCCGTTTATCCATCTTGTTATTCCGATAGTGATTACGGGTCTTACCCGGAGAGACAATCTTTAAAGGTTTTTACCATCGAGTGCATTAGCTCCGAGTACAGCGTCGGGCCAGTGGGTACATCGCTGCCGAGCGGGTCGAGTATACCGCGCTTCAATTCAAAACCTGCACTGATTGTGGTGACGATGGCATCATCGTGCTGTTTCTCAGAAAACGCGCATTTACTCTGTCTGGCAATTGAGCGTATATGTTTCAGTTTGGCAGCGCCTGGAGCGCGCGCATCACTTAGTGCGATCGGGTGTGGGATGGCCAGATTGAAGGCGTGCGCGAAATGTCGGTAAGCATCGTGATAGACAATGTACTGAACCTTGTCCAGATCGGTCAGTTGTTCCTGCAGGCTTTTGTGCCATTCGCGTATATGATCGATGGCTTTTTTTGCATTACGTTCATATTCCGTTCGATGTGTTTCATCGATCGTTGACACCACTTCTTTAATTTCTTCCAGCCAAAGCATGGCGGTTTCGGGGTTCAACCAGGTATGTTCATCGTGCAACAAATGCGCATGCTCACTGTTGTGCTTGATTGCATAATCAGCCAGATTAAGCACATTATCTGACTTGTCCAATGAATTTAAGTGACGACCTATTGATGGGTTAAATCCTTTACTGACTATCACTATCAGATCGGCTTCATCGAGTGCGCGAATTTGCGACGGCTTCATGGCAAAATCGTGTGGCGATTGGCTTGGTGGAATGATCAAATCCACCTTGATGCGATCTCCCACCACCTGCGTGACCAGAGAATGTATAGGTGCGATATCGGTACTAATTCGAATAGTCTGGCTATCGGCGAGTACACGCGGACCGCTAAGCATTAATATGCAAAAGATCAGGAATATGCAAAAGATCAGAGTATGCATTACCGCCCTGGCTGAGATTGAATTGTGGCGGATGATATTCAATACGGATATTGTCGGTGCCATGATGTTGTGAGAGAGCATCAGATAACGCTGATCGTCTGCGATGAATGATTTTGTTATATTATATCATTAGTGAGTCGGCTCAGATTGGTATGGTCAATTGCTTTTTTAGTAAAAGTGGCGTTGGCTTGAATGACGCATATCAGCCGCTCCTTACTCAACCGGACAAATCTCTGTGGCCATGGCAGCAATGACTCAGTAGATGGCATAGCATGCACGAAACACGATCAACAGCGTTGCCGCCGAATTACGATGACAGCTCGAAAAAAGCGCGATGGAAATGCCAAATTAAGTGCGATGAATGTCACAGCGTTACGCGCAAGCATCGCTAAACGCATAGTTAACTCTGGTCGGGAAGCGTCTGAATCGTGAAGAACAGTACATCGCTCATATCAACCAACAATGTGTGCCTGCATTTCGGCAACGATGTGGTACTACACGACATCGACTTCAGCGTTGAGGAACGCGAAATTGTTACCTTACTTGGGCCGAACGGTTCAGGCAAATCATCATTTCTCCGCATTCTAATCGGTGCACTACAACCAACTGGTGGAGTAGTGAATCGGCGTGATGGTTTACGCATTGGCTATGTACCTCAGCGCCTGAGTATCGATGCAAACATGCCAATGAGTGTTGATCGTTTTTTGCGATTGGGAAAGAGCAATCGTGGAGAATTAAAATCAAAATGGGTAGAACAGGTAGGGGTTGCAGACTTGCTATCCTTGCAGGTATCGCATTTATCCGGTGGCCAGTTACAGCGCGTCATGCTAACGCATGCATTACTGGCAGACCCTGACATACTCATTCTCGATGAAGCCACTCAAGGGCTGGATCAGCCTGGTGAAGCCGCATTCTATCGGCTTATCGAACAGGTGCGAAAGGAGCAGGGCTGTGCTGTTGTATTGGTCAGTCACGATTTACACGTAGTCATGAGCGCTTCTGATCGGGTTATCTGTCTTAATGGGCATATTTGCTGTGAAGGTGCACCCACTATTGTGTCTGCAGCTCCCGAATATCGAGCACTGTTTGGCCTGGGTACCGAGGGTGCGCTTGCACTTTATCGGCACGATCATGATCATAGTCACGATCATGCACCGGGCCATGCGCACAATCACAGTCATGATCATGCTCACGACAATACCATGAAGCATGAAGCGAAAAATGATGCTAAAAACGATGCTGATGTGTGAGCAGACCCCATTGCAATTAACCCGAATCATTGCGGAACAGCCTTTGCCTCTTTTGCGAGCTGCAGATAATGCTTGATGACTTCATGTTTCGTGCATTGCTGGCAGGTATCGGGCTTGCGCTGGCAGCAGGGCCACTGGGTTGCTTTGTTGTCTGGCGCAAGATGGCGTACTTTGGCGATGCAACGGCGCATGCTGCCATTTTGGGTGTCGCTTTATCGCTGGCCTTTTCGTTGTCGACCTTCATAGGTGTATTACTGGTTGCAGCACTGATGGCGTTTTGCATAGCCCGTTTAAGTGGCCGGATGTACGCAATCGATACACTACTGGGTGTTGCAGCGCACCTGTCACTGGCGTTGGGTCTGGTAGCTGTATCAAAGCTTTCAGGCGTGCGTCTTGATTTGTCGAGCTACCTTTTCGGTGACATTCTTGCGGTATCACGCGCAGATATCGTTGTGGTTTGGCTCGGCGCTGTATTAACTACTGCGCTTTTGATCTGGCGATGGGAGCCATTGCTGACCAGTACACTCAATCCTGATTTAGCGGCAGCGCGAGGATATGATGTTGAGCGGGAGCAACTGGTGTTAATGATGAGTCTGGCGGTGCTGGTTGCCGTTGCCATCAAGCTTGTTGGTGCATTGCTTATTACCGCCATACTGATCATTCCGGCAGCCGCGGCCAGAGTCTTCAGTAAAACACCAGAGCAAATGGCCGTGGTGGCGATTGTTGTCGGGGTGCTGGCAGTTGCTGGTGGTCTGGGTATGTCGCTCTTTGCTGATACGCCCAGCGGTCCAAGTATTGTCGTCGTGGCAGGACTGCTATTTCTGATTGCTAATGTGATAGCGAGCGCAAAAGCGCGCTCATCCGGCCGTAGTCGTTGATGCAATCAAATCACCAACCCATTCGTTAAATCCAAGAGTGGGGTCACACCGATAGCTGGCCTGTCAGGAATAACTGGAACCTTGCGTTTGCTGCGTGGTCTGTTGTTCCGCACACCCGATTTTTGAAATCATCGCCTTTGGAGCCAGTCTCATGAAGTTACCCGTCAATGTAACCCGTCGAACCCTGTTACAGGGCATTGGTGCATTTAGTGCCGCGTCAGGTGTGCCCGGACTGGCACTGGCTGGAAGCTCAAACGGCGAGGGTGAGAGTCAATCAGCGGAAAACGAACAGCCTCAGCTTGAGAAATACGGCATAAGGCAATATACGGCGCCCGAGATCAGGCTCGATTACTGGATTGATGCCCAGGGCAAGCCTGCCGAGTTCTCGGTTGTAGAACAAAGAGGAAAGTGGGTGTTTCTGAAGTTCTTTCAGAACTGGTGCCCGGGTTGTCATCGTTCAGGGTTTCCGACATTGAAAAAATTTGCTGATGAATTCAGCGAACACCCAGATGTTGCCATTGCCGGTGTACAAACGGTATTCGAAGGTTTTAGTGTGAACACACAAAGTGCTGTGCGTGAACTACAACTACGCTATGACCTGCCCATTATCATGGGACATGATGCTGGTACTAAAGAAACCCAGCACCATCCATTAACCATGATTAATTACCGTACCGGTGGTACACCCTGGTTAGTATTAATTGCACCAGATGGAACGGTAGTTTTCAACGACTTTCATGCCGATCCTGATTTGTTGATCGAATTCGTCCGCGAACAAGTCGCTTAATCGCCAATTACGATGCAACCAGCGATAATCGAATCACACATTCGTGCGATTCGTACAGTTCGTACAACTGAGTTCAGCCGGGGTATTGGTAACTTGGCTGATAGCCTGTTTTGAATCGCGAAACCAGTTGTTGCACAAGTGCCTTGTCTGGCTGGTCAGCAAAGTGAAAGCTGTCTATACCGTTTCGCTGCATAAACGACACCTGGTCTTCGCGAATATCGCCAAAGGCGCGTAGCTCACCCTGATAACCAATGCGTTTTCTCAGCAGGCGTGCCTGCGTGTACCCACGCCCTTCAGTAAAACTGGGAAATTCGATACCGATGAGCTTTAACTTGCGTTTGTGTGGGCTAAGTAAATGTACGTCATCGGTTGGTGTGAGTAATACGCCAACGGCAGAGTTTGTTTCGCTATGCTGTAATGCCAGGTAGCGAGTCAGGCTAATTAGCATCGTGCTATGGTTTTTTGGCAAGTCGCTTTCGTCTTCAATCAGTATCCAGTTGTCGTTGCAAACAAGCTCACCATTACGCAGCAGTGGCATAAACATTCTCCTTAAAGGGTTCAAGTCCAATTCGTTCGAATGTGCTGGCGAATGATTCCTGTTCATGCCGCTGATCGATAAAAGTTTGTAGTATGTGTTCAATGGCATCAGCAACGTCTGATTGTGGAATCGCCTTGCCGAGTCGTTTTCCGAGTGCCGCCTTGTTGCCGGCATGTCCACCTAATGTTAGCTGATACCATTCAGCGCCGTTTTTCTCTACACCGAGAATGCCAATATCGCCAACGTGGTGATGTCCGCATGCGTTCATGCATCCTGATATCTTAATACTGATATCGCCAAGCTCGTGCTGATAGTCAAGATTATCGAACCGTGCGTTTATCTGATCGTAAATAGTGATCGTGCCAGCGTTCGCCAGTGAGCAGAAATCCAGACCGGGGCATACGATCATATCGCTGAGTTTGCCAATATTCGCTGTGGCGAGATTTTCTTTTACCAACGCTTTCCATAACGCATAGAGATCTCCGACGGGAACATGGGGTAAAACCAGATTTTGTTCGTGCGTGCTACGAATTTCTGAGTCGCTAAATGTGCTGGCAAGTTTCGCTATGGCTTGCATCTGTTCAGCCGTTGCATCGCCCGCCGGTGCTGTCGCTGACTTTAATGATATAAAGACAATTCGGCGTCGAGAGTCGCGGTGAGCTGTGGTATTACTTTGATACCATTGGTTAAACAATGGGTTTGAGTTCACTTCGGATGCATGCTCAGGAAGCTCCGTTGCCAGTGGCTTTGGTGCCGGAAACTGCGATTTCAATTGATCTATGTGCTCTTTAGTAAAAGTATCGTCTTCGAATCGGGATTGAGCCCACTCCAGATCGACACGCTTTTTAAAGGCATCAATACCCTTGGCGTTAACCAGAATTTTTATCCTGGCTTTATACAAATTATCGCGACGACCTTCCTGGTTGTAAACGCGTAAAATCGCATTGAGGTAAGTCAGTAAATCGGCTGTAGGTAAAAACTCATTGATAACAGATCCGATGTACGGCGTGCGACCGAGTCCACCGCCAACCAACACTTCAAAACCGGTCTCACCTTTGTCGTTTTTAATCAAGCGCAAGCCAATATCGTGTACCTGAACGGCCGCCCGATCATTCGCAGAACCGGTAACAGCAATCTTGAATTTGCGCGGTAACCAGTTAAATTCAGGATGCAGGGTTGACCACTGGCGAATTAATTCGCACCACGGGCGCGGGTCTTCAATTTCGTCGGCCACGGCACCAGCAAGAGGGTCGGTGGTGGTATTTCGAATGCAGTTACCGCTGGTTTGAATGGCATGCATATCAACATCAGCCAGATCTTGCAACAGATCTGGCACGTCATGAAGTTCAGGCCAGTTGTACTGTATATTTTGTCTGGTGGTGAAATGGCCGTAGCCCTTGTCATACTGTTCAGCAATTCGACCCAGAGTGTGCAGTTGTTTTGACGAGAGAACACCGTAGGGAATGGCTACCCGTAACATGTAAGCATGGCGTTGGTAGTAAAGCCCGTTGCGCAGCCGTAGTTGTTTAAATTCATCTTCGTCGAGTTTTCCATCGCGGTAGCGCTCGACCTGGTCGCGGAATTCAGCAACCCTGGACTGCACCAGCGCGCGGTCTTCTTTGGTGTATTGATACATATCAGGCTGCCGCTATATCGTTTGTTGTGTACGGGTCACTAACGCCTAAGCGCTTGTGCATGCTTGAACTGGTCGTGGTGTATTGCAGGTGTACTTTCTCACCCGGATTGAGTTGCTCTTTAATGGCAAAGGCTGCCAGTGCTGCCTCATGGAAACCACTGAGAATCAGCTTTTTCTTGCCGGGATACCAATTGATATCACCGACTGCATAAATTCCCGGTTCATTCGATTGAAATTTTTCGGTGTCCACAACAATCTGATTTTTCTTCAGATCCAATCCCCATTCGCTTATGGGTCCGAGTTTTGGCGACAAACCATAGAACACCAGCAATTGATCCAGATCAATGCGTCGGGCAACGCCATCGAGTCCAGTTACATCGATTGATTTCAGTGCATTGTTGTCATTGGTCATCAAACCGGATACGTTACCGGTCATGAACTGCATCTGATACTCATCGCATAATTCACGCATGCGACTCACGGATGAAGGTGCTGCCTTGAATTTTTCGGATCGATGAATCAGTACCACCGAGTTTGCTTCTTTGTATAGCTCGAGAGTCCAATCCAGGGCAGAATCGCCGCCGCCGAGAATCACAATGTCTTTATTGTGGTGGGCGCAAGGGTCTTTGACTGAATAGAAAATTGAATCTGTTGGATAGTCACTGACACCCGGAATTTTTAGTGGCACTGGTGCAAAGGAGCCGACCCCACCAGCAACGATAATCGTGCGAGTCAGAAATTCGGTACCGGTACTGGTTGTTACATGGAACCGACCATCTTCCTGTCTTTGTATTTCTGTTACTTGTTGTGAGAAGTGAAAAGTGGGTTCAAACGGTGCTATCTGTTCCAACAGTCGATCAACCAGCTCCTGCGCACCAATGGTCGGATAAGCGGGTATATCGTATATGGGTTTGGTTGGATAGAGCTCACTGCACTGTCCGCCAGCGGCGGGCAGGGATTCGATGACGTGGGCATGGATGTCGAGCAGGCCTAGCTCGAAAACCTGAAACAGCCCGCATGGACCCGCTCCAATAATAATAACGTCAGTATCGTACGGCATTGCCCGCTAACCCCATGGTGTTTGTGTATGTTGGGATTTGAGCAGGAATGCGGCGGATTGTTTAAGGCTTTTTTGCTATAAGCTTATTCGATTGTTTAAGTTGCAACAAAAAAGGGCCACTGTGTGGCCCTTTGTCGTGATCTATTCCGGTTCGTCTAAAAACCTAGTTGTCATCTCCGCTGTCTACCCAATAGGTGCGGCGGGTCAGGTTATCGAAATTAGGCTTGAATGGCTGTTCCGGTCCGGCCAACAAAGTTGGGCCCGAATCAGTAATCAGAATAGCAGGCTCTGGGGGGATGCCGCCGTGAGCAAGCTCTTTCTCCCGATCATCTTCATCAATCACACCGTCGCCGTTCATATCGACTGTTGGTGAACCATCCAGTATGTTCAGCGCATAAACCGAACCGCCACCAATGGCTGTGGTACAGGCACCAACGGACAAGGCAGGGCGGTAACTGGTGAAGATAACCTGATTGTTCGCGGTGACGCTGCCACCGAGTACTTTTTCACCGGTTGCACCCAGATCATACTTCCAACCGTATTCATTCACGGCTGGGTTCAGGTCATTGGTCACATCAACCAGATCGTCTTCGGTGATGGGTGAGTAACTCTGACCACCATCTTCTGTTTTACCGTATCCTGTTGGTGCGTTAAATACGCTTGGGCTTTTGATCATGTAAAAACGATCATCGACCAATACATCCAATGGATGTGCACGCCATCCTGAGCCAATACTGATAGAGAGGAAGCGCTCACCTTCGTGTGAAATGATGGCTACATCGGGCTCGTAATAGAATCGACGTTCGCCAGCGAGACCATTACCATTCAGATCGGCAATGATGCCACCTTTAAGCAAGTCACCAGACTGATGAAATTGCTCAAGGTCAAAGCGCCAGATGCGGCCGCCTAAATCTGATGCATAAATCTGATCGGCAAAGCCGTCGAAGTCTGTATCCAGAATACGCAAGTCGGCCGGCATGGAGTAATCCATGTCGGGGAATTTCTGACTGGCGCCATCGACACCCAGAGCAGAGTAAATCAACGCACCAGTTTCAGCGTTCACGATATAAAATCCGCGACCGCGAGTATCTTCGGTACGTGGCAGCTGATTGCCGTTGGTGTCAACAACCCAGTCCTGATTTTCGTCATAACCAGCACCAAAAATGAGCACGTCGAGTTCATCCCCGTTATAGCGGATTTTTGTCGGTGTCATCTTTGACCAGGTTTGTCCCAGCTCTTCGAAGCCGGCAACGGTTGGATCGATTACCCAGGCCAGCCTTGGACTTTCTCGATCGGCAACATTCAGCGCGTAGTAGGAGCTGCCACCACGGCGCATACCGGTATACAGAAACGCTTTCTCACCAGAGTCGATAGTGACGTTCTCATTTTCATCGGTTGTCCAGACCGAGAGCGTACCGTCGACGCCGTACGGGTGTTTGTCGGATGACTGGTTGTTCCAGAAAACGGAAAAGTTATCCAACAGTTCCTTCGGTACGTACGAGAACAACTCCTTGCCTTCATCGCGCTCGATTGCGTGCAGGTAGCCTTCGTTAGTTCCAACAAACACGGTAGTTTTTGGATTATCACCGTTTGCGTAGTTGAGTATGACAGGGCGGGCGTGCATGGGGTCACCCATGTGCATGCGCCAATCGTCAACTTCGTTGTCTTCATCTTCATCTTTCAGATCAAGTCCGCGAGCCCACATAAGCAGGTTATCCCGATAATCAGCGCGTTCCTGATCAGTACCCGGTAAATTCTCAATGCCAAGCAATGCCTGAGTGATATCGTTGTTGGTTTCCGAGAGTTTATTCTCGGTTGCAGTCAGGTCAACACCGTCTGCGGGTATCGCACTGTTAGCACCAAGATAGGTATACACCTTGCGCGGATTCGACTCTGAGTAGTACATTTCAGCTGCTGCGCCACCCTGTGCTACCTGATTACCGTCTTTGGTGTCACTCCACCAGCTCTTGCTATTTTCATCAAAGAAGCCGCTGGCAGCATCGACTGCCGGATTACCATTCACGTCTTTAATAGTGATCTCGCCTGTATTAGGATCTTCACCAACTTCATATCGCTTCAGATTACCAGACCAGGTTGGACGTTGATCAGGCTTGAACAACGCAAAGTAAATATCGTTTCGATGTGTCAGACGATTGAACTGATTTACCGTCGCACCTGGTGCTACAAAGCTTGTGTCAACGGCCAGTACATCACCCAGTATCGACTGGAATACGTTTACCAGCTGATCAGCGGAAGAGGCTTCAAAGTACTTGCCACCACCTGCCGTGGCGATATCGCCAAGAAAGCTACTTGAAATATTAAAACCGATTGTGTAAGTGGAAACATTCTGCTTGCCGTTGAAACTGGCCGAGTGATCGTTGTCGTCAAGCCATTTTGCCAGTTCAACACCGCAAGCTCGAGAGCCGCTGTTTTCCTCACAGGCCGATATTCCGGTCAGAGCACGCACCTTATTGGCAGAACTGTTCGAGGTCGCAGCACCGTCAGACAGGAACACAATATGGTTTGTCTGGCAGCTCGATTTGAACGGTGATACATAAACCGGATTGCCGGAAATGCTTTCGTATGTACACGCAGAGTTGTCAAGATCACCATCGGTGCAAGCTGAATCGCGGTTTACCGTACCGCCAGTGTAGCTATCCGGCACAGACACACGGTGGTATCTGTTCCGGTAGTAACCCCGGCGAAGACCATAGTCAACCGGTAGGCCGCGATAGTAGTTGGCTGCTTCCAGATATGCATCGACAACCGGTGTGCCACCAGTTGCGGTCAGGCCGTTCACCACTTCTTTAAGCTTGTCGCGAGCGGTAATAACTACCGGTTCTGAGCTATTAGCTGTTGCCTGATACTGAATTCTCAGCTTTGCTGCATTGACCGGTTCTGAATCGAACGTTTCAAATGCGCGATAATCACTGCCGGACTTGTGCGAGAAAATGAAGGCCATGGCATTGCCACTTGCCCAATCACCGCGATTGATTATTTCCTGTGCAATGTTAGTCAAGTCAGGTGTGCTGACTTTGGCGTTGGTAGCAGCCGCCGGCAGGTCATCCCAGTCAACGCTTGCGCCGGTTCTTCCACGATTCGAAATATTCCACTTGTTCGAACCGAACGTTTGCGCGTTTCCAGTCGACTCGCCTTGTATTCGCAACGATACCTGGTTCGAGCGTTGTCGGTCTGTTTCAAATTCAATGCTTGCGCCAGTAACAATTGCCCCTCTGGGAATCTTGATGTCGGTAAATCGCAAACCGATTAACTGAGTGTTTCCACGATCATGCGGCATCTCCAGATCACCACTGCGTCTGATCATGCTGCCGCGGTTTAATCGTTGCTCCGCATCGTCGCTCGATGCTGCAATAGCAGATACTTGCGTTTTATTAGTACAACCACCGCCGGCTGGAATGTTTGAACTATCAAAAGTATATTTCAGCGTTGGTGCATCACTGGCAGATTGATCGAATGAACGAGCAGAACGCCGCCCATTGTCGCCGTCAATGATCAACGAAACGGCATTACCACCACACCAGCCAGGCTGGTTGACAATTTCCTGTAACACACCGTTTATTTGATCAGACTGGTAGGTTAGGCCTTGTGACCAGCCTTCAGTGACCGTCCAGTCAGTTATAGTAGTAGTCCGCGGTCGATCTGATATGTTGGTGTCATCATCGGTAAAAGGCAGGGCGTTGGGCGACAATTCACCAGCGATACCAAAATCTGCCACACCGGTGCGATCGTTACTGGCTGTGAACTCAAGCACGGCGGATGTGATCGTTGCACCTTGTGGTATATCCAGATCATCAAAGTGCAAACCCACAAATTGTGTTTCACTGTTAGAGCTACCCAATCCAAGGACATTACCATCAATGGTAACGGAACCATTGGCAACAGATTCCTCTGCGTCGTGTCCACTTGACGATGCACGCGGGGCTGCACTGATGTCGCCGCATTCACCCTGATCACATATTTCTTTGTCAATTGGTGTGACCGGAAACAGCACCGCACCACCGCCAAGACTGCCATTGAAACGCATGACGCCTACATTCACATTGGTCACGTTGTCCAGAATGGTATCGAGAGCATCTTTCATTCGTTCAAGTCTTGATTCGTCCGTTCCGTCTTTCCAGTTCATGGAACCGGAGGTATCCAGTACGAACATGACGTTTGGAAAAATATCCAGATTCGGATCGACTTGCCCAAAGAAGACTTCGGTGTCATCGGCAGACGCAGTAGACAAGCAGAGTGCACTGGCAAGCGCAGTGCTTAACAGAACTTTGTCTTTTCCTTTCAAACTAAATTTAGTCATTTGCGATACTTCCTTAAACTTCAGATGTACTAATTCGTTATCGACCCGGCGCGATTCGATAAGCGCCTTGGGTTACCTGTGCATTCGCTCTAACAGCTTCGACATTGGCGTTGCCAATAGCTTCAAAGCGGTAAGCAACAAAGTTGCTACTGCCACTCCCGGCTGAAAATCCGTAGGCCGGACCGTCTCCGATATATCGGACCTCAGCATTGCTATCGAGCCCGATACCTTGTTTCAAGTCGACATGAACGTTGACGGCTGTGGATTGTCCTACTTCTCCGGAATTTACTGCGCCAACGTTTGCAACATTAAGCGCCATCGTTAGATTATTGGTATTGTTCAGAATCATCTCGCTGGCAGACTCTGCTCCCTGAAATGTGGTGGCAGTCTGAATTGAATTGGTTGCCATGCGACGTTCGAGTGTGGAGCCTCGCATAGCGGAAACACCCATAATCGAGAGCATAAAAATCATGATCATCGCAACCAGCAATGCTCCGCCTTGTTGCTTTTTAAGCCGCCCGAATTGGCTTTGTTTTTTTGTCATGCGTTACTCACTAAAATACGAATGCAAACTGATAAACGAACTGTTCAGGGTGATGGTGGTGCTACCTGCTGCGACATGAACACACTGTTTTCACGGCGATTACGAACCTTGACTGTGGTATTGAACACTAAGCGGTAACGACCATCTTCAGCGTGTGTCAATCCGTCAGCTGAATTTTTTGCCGGAGGTATTTCCTGACCCGCGATGACATAGGTGTTTTCATCATCCTGCTCTGCGATGGCATTCCAGGAGGTCATGATCAGACCAATTTGTATGCTCTCAACTCGTGCCGGATCGAAAAGGGGGTCGTTTGCGGTGACATAGCGCAAGGTATTTTGCGTTCTTATACCAAAAGACAATCGCATGTTTTCAATGCCCTGAACAAGCTCCGACGGTGGATTTTCCGGGTCATCGTATGGAAAAGACTGTTGATACAAAGCTCTGATTTGATCACCTGTATCATTCTCCAGACCGGTGTCGCCTATGTAGTAAATGTTTGATACAAAACGCATTACACGCGTTTGAGCAATATTGTTTGGCAGTCCGTAGCGTGCGCTGAGGCTACCATCGATGTTTCGTGGTGCTGTGTGTTCCAACGTTTGACCATTACCGTTTATGGCAGCGGCGCTGACGGTAAACAGATCAACGTTGTCACAGTTGGCAATTATGGCCAGATCACCTGGTTGTAAGTTCAGGTTGTCCTCGGTGACTATGGGACCATTGGGATTAGGTACACCACCAACGTTGATCGGACCTGTTATTCCCGAATCGTTGGTACTGCCATATTGAACAGCCAACACATGGGTTCCGGGAATGGCAGGATTTACCACGGGTGGCGTAAACCCGCCGATTATCGCTGGCTCCCACTGATTTGCAGCTACAACGACAGCGCCAGTGGCAGAGGTGATCCCGAAATCGTGTCGTGGCGTACCGTCTGTTTCAAAACCAACCAATGGGACTGGAGCATCAGCTGATTTGACTATAAGCGAACCGCGTCTGGCATCCAGGCAACCCTGATACGCAGCCATACGAACATCTTCACTTAACGCGCCAAGTGCAAAGCGTGCATTCTCCTGTAGATTCGCCATGGCAGTGTTCAGTTCGGAGCTGCGCTTGTTACCGGAAAATACGGCAATCATGCCAGTCATTAGTATCAGGCCGAGTGTCATTGCAATAAGCAATTCCACAAGCGACATACCCTTCGCTTTCAATGCTGGTGATTGCTTGATCATGGCTGCTCTTCAACCCTTCCCAGTGCAAAATTAACCGACAGCTCCTGCGCCTTGTCTTCGCCACCGATAATTTCGGACCACACCATGCGTACGGTATAAATATCGGCGTCCACCGGAACAACAGTGGCGAAAGCAGTTACGTTATCGGAGCTTGGCAGGGCAGGTATGAAATTAACTTCGCCGTTACGTTCATGGAAATAGCCACCCCATTCAAAGACGTCCTGCAGTGCGATTTCCTGGGGATCGCAAGCCGATGCAGTGCAACCGGGGTCTTGTGCTGACGCAGATGTCTGGATATTGTCATAAAAACCATCGCGAACACCTTCTACATTGGTGCGCATACGATTCATCATATCGCTGGCCAGAAAATACGCTTGTGACTGGTAGTACGCACTTTGACTGAATCGCATACCCTCTACCTGCATGCGCGCAGCAGCCAGAAAGCCAATTGATAGCAATATGATGGTGATCAATATTTCAATTAACCCGACACCGCGTTGACGGTGCCTGGGATATAAAGGCAAAGCAGTTCGCATTAGTTGCATGCCTCTTCACTAAAGACATCACGCGGATATTCACTGCCGCTCTTTCTTCCCGGACGAACATCGCCGGTAGGCGCAATATTAATTACGCGGGAGAGTTCAACATCGTCATCGTTGCACAAATAAAAGCTGCCATTCGCCCAGTCTGAACGACCCTCTTGCCTGTAGCTGATGTAGTTTCTTTTCATGGCTGTGTTTTTAGTTCGATCAGTAGAGCCGACAGCGGAGATATTGTTTTTGCTGCGTGTTTCTCTATGAAGTGAGATAATTTCATCCTCATTGTCGACCGAAGCCGACGCTTCATTGGCGTCGAACGTGTTGTCCATGAACACGAGCCATCCGTTTTTCCAGCTTTCAGAGCCACTGCCGCATTCTTCAGAACCAACCGCCGATCTTGGGCAAACTGTGACCCTCTGGTTTGCTTTAACAGCTTCGCTTCGAGCCATATACAAGGCCTGCGTTAACTCGTTGTAGTCCGCGCTCACCTGACTGTTCTTTATCGCTCCCGAGAAACTCGGAATACCGACGCCAAGCAGTATCGCTGCAACCGCCATAGCGATAAGCAGTTCGATTAACGTAAAACCGTTTTGCGTAGTTTTGTCCATGCGGGATTTATCGACCGCATGAGTTCAGCCTGAAGTAACACTGTGGGTTATCGGGCAAGTGCCCGTAAAAGGAGGGGATTAATGGGGTTATATGTGTGGATGATCACATTTTGTCTAAGGCTTCTGATACGTTGGTTAGCCACAGATTAGCTAACCAACTCTCGCTACGGTGTGTCGACTAATTCCAACAGTGGTTGTCGTCAGCGCCGTCACTACCCGGCTTTGATGTGCGATTGCCAAGGTGGTCGATACTCAAACTGGTGCATTCAGTGTCCTTCGTCTGATTGCCCTGAGGCGTGGCAACAATGGTAAATGTTGATGCGCTCGGGGCTGGATTCAGAGTGAGTGCATAGTGCTGCTCCGGCGAAACTGCCAGTTGTGCGCTGAGCGTGCAGTTGCTGTACGAAAACTGTGTTGATTTACATCGCTCCATTGCTTGCACTGCTTCCATCAAGGCGAACGCACCATCGCTGCGCTTTGTTTTGGTAACGTAGGCAGTGTAAGACGGATACCCAACGGCTGCCAGAATGCCGATAATCGCGATGACAATGAGTAACTCAATGAGTGTGAAACCCGAAGATGCCGATGCTTTGCTGCGGGTAATTGTTCGGTGTGCTATGTCTGTTTTCATCGTAAAAGCTACTTTGTTCTGAGCAAATTTGCGGATTCAGCGATTACCAGCGGCAATCGCGACTTTGTATATTAGGGTTAGCGGCATCGTGCACCGTAAGCTACGGGCCTGAATGGCGTTGCCTGCCATCCTTGGCAACAATTTGTGTATTAGTTCTCGTATTAGCGTTATCTTTCGATGAATTCATGCAGTGCAGATTACTGCGCAGATGTGGAACCATCGGACTGAATAATGCTTTCTTCCATATGCTCCTGCCAGAAGGTTCGCTGTTTCAGAGCTGGAATATCCACTTCATCGAGTTTGTCGCGGCCTACAAAAGCGGTTGCTTTGCCCGATTCTGGAAACAACACAGATGGCTCTGGAGGAATCCCCGAGTGCGGCAGAGCACGTCGCCTGTCGTTTGCATCGAGGTTCTCTTCACCCGCTTCTGAGCCTGCATCGCCGCCTGCTGAATCCTCATCAAGGTTTCTAACCGGATTTCCCGTTGCCGCATCAAGTAGATAAACGTTACCTGAACCCACCGCGGCTGAACACGTTTGTGTTGTTGCGCTGGGCACATACGATGTAAACACGATATTGCCGTCTATGGTTACACTACTACTGAGTACCTTTTCGCCGTTGGTCATTGGCAGAATCCAGCCTTTATCATCTTTGCTGGCGGTTCTTGCAACGTCAGATTCGTCCAGCGTTTCCATACCGGTTGTTTTTTCTGTTATGACCGGGTAACGCACGGTACCGTCTTTGTCTACGGGCGCGCCATACACCTGCGTCATTCTGAAGTTATAGAATCTATCCTCAACCACATCGTCTAACGGGTGCGCACGCCAGCCAGAACCAATCGATATAGATAACTGTTGCGTTCCGTCGATGCTCAACAGAGCAATGTCGGGAGGGTAGTAAAAACGTCTGGCTTCTTCTGGTGTGTCACCGGCGAAGCTTGCGATCATACCGCCGGTCATGCGTTTGGCTGCCGTATCCGTGTTGACCATGTCGTTGTTGTAGTCAAATCGCCACACTTGTCCACCCATGTCACCGAAATAGATTTGATCGGCGAGTCCGTCAAAATTTATATCGATGACTCGCAGATCTCCAGGTACGCTGTATTGCATAGTGTCGTAGTCGGACGGGTTTGTTTGCCAGATGATCGAACCATCGTTAGCATCAATGACAAAAAATCCTCGGCCAACAGCATCTTCGGAGCGTGTTTGTCTTTGGTCGGGCCCACCCGGGTTAGTTGGATCAACTTCAACCGTGGCTATGGGATCCTGGTTGGTACCGTAGCCCGCGCCAAAAACCAATACGTCTCTAACAATGCTTCCATCGTAAATTTTGGTTTTGATCGGCTTCGACCAGGTATCACCAAGTTCTTCGAAATTTCCTTCTGCCTTATCAAGCGCACCTGCGTCGGTAATGGCACCGCCCTGTATGCTCCACATATATTGCGGATCGTCTGGGTCGGAAATATCGATCGCGTAATAAAGGTTTCCACCACGGCGCATGCCAAAATACAAATAGGCTTTATCGACAAGGGGGTCGACAACGCCGTTTTTATTTTCATCCTGAATCCAGACGGTCATGCCACCGTCAAGACCGTAGGTTCGGTTTCGTGTTGGCTCGTTCTCATAGTTTTTACGTATGTTTGGCAACAGTTCCTTCGGCATAAATGAAAAGTTTTCCGTACCATGTTCGTGATCGATTGCATGAAGAAAACCTTCATTGGTCAGTAAATGCACGACAGACCTGTCACCTGCATAGTTGACCAGCAACGGTTGTGAATGCAAGGGGTCACCCATTTGATTGCGACCTTCTTCTGTATCTCCATCGCCATCAATATCATATACATCTTTACCGTGTGCCCAGTTGAGCATGTCTTCTACGTAATCAGTATCGGCCAACAAGTTTGAAGGCAGTTTTAACCATTCGCGTTTGATATACGTGTTTTCAGGATATAGATCATTATAAAATCCGTAGTTCAGATCTTTATTTTCTCCGGTATAGGTGTATACCTTGCGATCAGTATAAGCTTGTCCATTGTTACTAAGATTCTCCGCAGCCCCGCCCAGTAAAACGCTGTCGCCATCGGCAGCTGCAGACCAGAAACTTCGAGCGGTTGGGTAGAATCTACCAGTGTCGGGGTTCACTGCAGCCACGCCGTTAAAATCGTATATATCAGCAGTTCCACCATCGTCTGCACCAAGTCGGTACCGTTTCAGGTTGCCTGCCCAGCGCGCAGTGCCTTCAGGTTTAAACAAAGAGAAATAAATGTCGTCACGATTCTTCAGTCGGTTAGCTTGACTAACGGTTGCACTTGGAGCGACGAATGAAGTGTCTGTTTTACTCACATTTATAAAAATATTCTGAAATGCATTGAGTAGCTCTGCAGAAGAATCTGCAGCGTAGAAATTACCGCCGCCATCTGCAGCAAGGTCTTGTAGAAATTGTGGATCATCAAGTGCAAACCCAATAGTGTGTGTGGTTACATTTTGTACGCCATCCAGTGTGGGATCGATATCATTACCGAGTAGCCATTGTGCAAGCTCTCGGCCACATTCTTTTGAGCCGATATCCATGCAACTGTTGTCTCCGGTCAGGTTTCTGATTTTCTGCGCAGCGGTATTTGAAGTGGGCGCTCCATCTGACAACAGAACGATATGATTCTGCTGACACGCACTTTCAATTGGCGAAACATAGGTAGGAGTTAATCCGTTTTCAGGTGTTATTGTTTCCGTGATGCAGGCGTCGGCGTTTAAATCGGCATCAACACAATTCGATTCTCGGTTAACAATACCGTTGGTGTAAGAGCCAGGGTGACTGACACGATGGAATTTATCCCAGTAACCCTGATTTCCGCGTTGTAGTCCATAGTCGACAGATTCGCCCAAAAAATATTGCGCTGCTTCATAGTAAGAACTGACAACCGGTGTCCCGCTTTGTGGAACCAGGTCATCGACAATTTCAATCAGATTATCCCTGACGCGGGTGCCAGGTGTGTCGCGTTCTGACTGGTAATAAATAATCAGGCGGGGAGTATTTACCTCGTTTCCATTGAAAGAGTAGAAAGACTGCGCTATATCGTCCAGAGCGTCGACTGTGAGCACCATTTGCTGGCCTTGTAACCAGCCATCGTCGGATGTTTTTTCGCTTATAAGAGACTCTACATCAACACTGAAAACAGACGTTGTCGCGGGTCGCGGGGTGACGGTTGCTGTTACCGTGGTGTCGTAGGTCGGGCGACTGGCATCCAGTATTTTTGCATCAGAATTATTAAACGGTGGGTTGTCCGAAGATGAAACCGCTTTAATCTCAAACGTTTGTGCCTGAGTTATCTCCTTTTCGGGCACAAGCTCAAGTGTTGCGCTAATTATGGCTGCATCTTTCGGAACTGCGACACTGGCGAAGCGTAAGCCAATGACTTGCGGATTGCCAGATACTGGATTAACTGTATCAAGCGATGCACCGGATGTATCTACCGTGTTTGATACTGTGTCCTGAACGGCATCATCTGCACTGGACAGTATGCTTGACAGTAGTGTTGCGTTCGAGCAATAAGCACCCGTTGGTACCGATTCGGGAGCGTAAGTGATTTCAAGCGTCGGAGCGGATACTTGGTTCTGATCATATGAAATGGCGTGCCGACTGTCGTCACCTGCAGATTTTTTCAAGAAGACAGTTAGCGGATTACCGCCACACCATTCGGGTAAATCCGTTACCGATTGAATCACATCCTTGATATCGGGACTATCGTATTCCACATTTGGTACATCCCAGGGTTCTACGTCCCAGGTCACACGTTTTGGTGTACGTGCCCGCTCACCAATATTGTTTGATGCAGCAGTGAGTGGAGCTGAGGCTGCATCTTCTTCGGCACTGATTTCAAGCTCGGTATCACCGATGGTTGCCTTGGATGCGTTAAATACCAGTTTGGCGGATTTTATCTCGGCACCTGGTGGAACATGAACATTTTGAAAACGTATTGCCGTGGTTTGCGAATTCTGTAACGTGGTGTCAATTTCGTCCGATGCTTTCCATGTGATATGCAGCTCTGGTACATCCGCGCCTTTTGCAGTTTGAATCAAGGCTGAGTTCTCCAGCACGTTGTTGTAATTGTTTGGCGCACTGAGCACCAGAGACAGGTCGTTGCCCTCAGTCCACTGGTCTCCGTTAATAACCGCAGCGACGACGGTCGCCAGATTGGGTGAGGAGATCTGCTCATCTGGCAAAATTTCCACGTCTTCCCATGCGAGAAATTCTGTTGTGAGTTCACGTGTTCTCAACGGGTCATTGTCATACGCTGCCGGTGTGCCGGTCTTCTCAGCATTGATGTTGATTGACAATATGTTTTCCGGGGTGACTATATCCCCAAGATCGGCATCGTTGTCGCCTTCTGGGGTTGCGCCACCCAGGTCAGGTGCGATGACTACTGGCGGTATTGGTGTGTCCGGTACGGTTGACGCATCGGCTACCCAATCAGCCGGATCCGATTCGGAGCCATCTTCTGCACCAGTGAGAATCAGCGTTGCGGTCTGTATGATCGCATCGTTCGGTATATCCAGATCTTCAAATCGAAATGCCAGTTTGCGAGGATAGTATGTCGATGAGGCGAAGAAGGTGCGAGCACTCTTATTGTCGAGGTTTCTGGCAACCGTATCGGTATTTTGCTCCGTGATTTCATCCAGATGCGCGGCAGCCTTTGTTTCAATGCTTGTTATGTCGGTTTCTACGGTTTCGCTATAGGTAAAACTTAACGATGGAACTGAGTTACCCGGAGCATCCAGACCTTTGAACAGACGCATGTCAGCCGATGACGGTGTGTACTCATCCACAGGGTCGATGATGAAAGACAAAGCGTTACCGCTTTCCCAGTTGGGGAGATTAATGATTTGATTAACAATCTCACTCACGTCAGGTGATGTCACGATCGGGCCATTGACTATCTCATCCGTCGTTGTAGTACCCGTGGTATCGGGTGGGATGTTGTTCCATGCAACGCCGAGTGTTGAATGTCCCGGTGCGAGTCGTTCCGCGATAGTGGGGAATTCGTTCGCACCATCGGGCAATGGGTCTGGGTTCGGTTTAACTTCCAGTTTTATCAAAGCAGACAGGTTACCGACTTGTGCTAATTCACTGGTTTTGGTGAAGTGCAGTTTCGCGGACGTAACCGTAGCACCTTTAGGTATGGCCACATTATCAAAACGGTAGGCGTAACGATCGTCTTCGGATCCATCTATTCCGTTAAAGAACCATTGCGTAGTCGAGGTTACTGCTCGTGTGTCTGTTGCACCACCGTCAAGTTCGTTTTCTGCCGAAATGGCGGTAGCAAAAGCAGACCCGTTGATATCATTGGCTGTAGTATCTACTGTGACTTGAGTGGTTTCTTCAACGTCCGCCATAATCAGCTCTTGATCGTTGAGTGTGACAACCAGAGTGTCATCATTTTGCGTGGCATCGTCGTTTCCGGAGCTTGGTTTCACCACAACGCGTTCGTCGGGGCAAATACCATCTGGGCACAGGGAGCCGCTGTCGCCTTCAAGATCTCCAACGGGATAGCGAATTGAGCCACCTCTGTTCGAACCTTGAAATCCCATGAGACCCACATTGAAACTACTTGATTCGCGCAGCAAAACACGCATCGCAACTTTTAGTCTATCCATCCGCGAGTTTTCCACACCCGTATCAAACCAGCTCATGGATCCCGAAGTATCAATCACGAATAAAACGTTTGGATTGGTGTTGAATGCGTCTGCAGATTGACCAAAAAAGATCTCTGTATCGTCTGCTACAAGCGCTGTCGATATACAAACGCTACTCAGCACAGCGCCAAGCACACTAGCCTTGAATTTATCCTTCATGCTCATCAGCAATCAACTCCTTGTTCAACAGCCCCAATCGCAACGACGCCCTGGGAAATGCGAGTCCCGGTACTGGCGCCTGGCAACGAGGATTCTCCGGACACCACAAAACGTCTTCCACCTATTGGGCCGCCAAGCGACCAGCCGGTTGGCAGTGATTGGCCGCCGTACTCGATATTCACGGTGGTTTCCTGAGCCCCGGGTACGCTCAGATCATTCATGGTGAATTCCATTTTTTCTTTACAGATAACCGCTTCCACCGCCTGATCGTTTATCGGGTCTTCTATTGCCAGGATGACGTCAGTGGCTGATTCGGCCGATTGAAAAGTGACTTCCTTTTGTACCGAGTTAGAAGCCAGTTGACCTTCCAGCGTTGAATCACGCATGGCAGAGATTCCGAGAATAGTCAGCATGAAGATCAATACCATCGATACCATTAATGCAGCACCTTGCTGATTGTCTGGTTTGTTGATTCGATAAATAAGCATCATCGGCGGTTCCGTATTTTCACCGTTGTGTTGAAAGCGAGTTTCATGCGTTTGTCAGATGGGTACTCACTGGCGGCATCCGCTGGCGCTGAAGCGGGTGATAATGTTGTTCCGGCAATAGCGTAAGTTGAGGTATCTTCGGTATCCAGTATCGGATCAAAAGATTGCATCAGTAAGCCGAATTGCACTACTTCCACACGACCGGTTACGCTGCCTAGATCATCAGGTGAAACAAAGGTCAGACCGTTGTCATTGTTGTCACCCGGATCGCGAACACCGAGTCTGATCTGCAGGTTTGCGACACCCTCGACCATTTCAATCGGTATATTGGAGTCGCCGTAGGGAAGCGTTTGCTTGTACAGTGAATAGATCGCATCGCCGGCACCGTTGGTTCGTTCGGTATCGCCGATGTAGTAGATGTTTGCTTCAAAACGCATAACTCTGGCAAGGTTGTCGTTGCCAGCCTGTCCATACGGTGCAGACAACCGTTTGTCAGAGTTGCCATCGGAAGAGTGCTGCAAAGTTGTATCGTTACTTGATGTGACCTGAAAAATATCAGCAATCTGACAATTTGAAATCAGCGCCAGATCACCACCAACAAGATCGATGTTCGCAGCATCAAGTACAATATCAGCATCAACCGAAGCCATAGGTTCAAAGGTATAGGTTTCGGGGCTGCCAAATTGAACCGAGAGTGCGTGCGTTCCGGGGATGGGTGCACCCCGTTTCTTAGGCGGAATGAATCCCAAAGGCTCTTCTGGCACCCATGAACCGTTCGCCTGTATTACCGATGCGGTGAGTGCTGTTTGAAAATAATTCGCGGTTGGTGCGGTGTCGGCGAGAATGGTTGCGGCCGATGTGTTTATATCAACACAACCCTGAAATCCTGCCATTCGAATATCACTCGTGATGCTGTTCATCGCAAAGCGCGCGCTGTCCTGTATATCGGTCAGTGCCTGGTTCATGTCAATACTCTTTCTTGAACCGGAAAAAACCGTGACGGCACCGGCAATTAGCGTTAAGCCAATCGCCATCGCGATCATCATTTCCAGCAAAGAAAAGCCTTCTTGCTTGTTGTGTTGTGTTGTTTTGATCATGGTGTCAACCGCACGTTGAGTATCCGTTCTTCAATCACGCCATCGACTGGCTCGCCCCACCGAACACTGATGGTGTAAACATCCGTTGCGGCGTTATAGGAAATTTCACCGCGCGCCTCGATGTTGTCGTAGGAAGGCAACACCGGTTTGAAATCCACAGCGTTTGGCGGTGCATGCAGGTACTGGCTCCACGCATTCAAATCGGCTGTCGCAATCTGTGCGGGCGTACATTTGCTGCCGGCTGAAAGGCAGGGAGGTTCAACCGTACCTGCATTGGTTATGAATGCGTTGTAGTGCCCGGCTATGACACCTTCACGATTGGCTCGCATACGGTCGGTCATGTCGCGGAGCATAAAATTGCCCTGCGACAGAAAATACGCATTTTGGCTGTACCGCATCCCTGAGACCTGCATTTTCGCTGCAGCCAGAAATCCGATTGACAGAATAACAATGGCGATCAACACTTCTATCAGGCCGACGCCGAATTGCTTTTTGCGCATTGAATGCTTGGCACGCATTTGCTTTGAGTGACGTGTAATCATGGCCCTGATCCGCATCCGGCCTGTCCGCCGAAGTTGCTCACCAATGTGCCGTTCACCAAACGGGCGCGTTTTGGATCGCCACTAAGCGAAATATTGATTGCCTTGGCTGCCTCCTGACCACGGTTATCGCAGATACCAAAGTAGCCACCACCGCGCCAGTGACTTTCGCCCCTTGGGCCGAATCGAATAAAACTGCGCTGTAACGGTTGGGCTGCGGTATGACGTAGTCTCGCTCGATTTAAAATCCAGCTTCCTTCGTCAACTTCCTTGGCCACGCGCAAAATGGTTTCACCCGCGTCGACCGAGCCGGGTGTTGGTCCGTTATCGATAAAGGTCAGAAATCCATTGGACCAGTCGGTACCGCAGGCATCATCATTGGCTCTGGCGCAGACCGCAGTGCGGGTGGATGACTTGATCGCCTCTGATCTGGCCAAACGCAAAGCACCCATCAACTCGTTGGTCTTGATGAGCTGGCTACTATTGCGCATTGCTTCACTAAAACTGGGCGCAGCCACGCTCATTAATATTCCTGCAACAACAAGGGTTATCAATAATTCAACGATTGTAAATCCCTGATTTAGTTGATAATTCTTAGATCCATTCATGATCTGTGTGGCTCTGAAAATTACATTTCTGTCCAGATAGCGGCATGTTGCGTATTTATTTCAGTACAAGCGTTTACAAATGCGTCCGTGGTCGCCGATAGTTCGTTCTTTCCAACAACCTGAATTGCTGACAAGACTTGTGGCTTATCAACTCGGTTTCGACACTGGCGGTACCTATACAGATGCTGTTCTGATTAACGATGAACAGTCGGTGGTTGCAACGGCAAAATCGTTGACCACGCATGACGATCTAATCAACGGTTTGCGGGGGGCAGCACATTCGGTTATCTCCGATAAGCACCGACCAATAACGCTGGTTTCTCTATCAACCACTCTGGCGACGAATGCCCTGGTCGAAGGGCGAGGTCGACCGGTGTGCCTGGTGTTGATTGGCTATCGGCCCGAACAGCTCAGCAAGGCAAAGCTGGTTGACGCGCTTGGACGTGATCCGCATGGATTCATCAATGGTGGACACAACGCAGCGGGGGAACCGGTTTGTGAACTGGATACAAAAGCGCTGACCGAGCTGATTGAATCAGTGCAGGATAATGTAGAGGCGTTTGCTGTTTCTGCGTTGT
>CALJNA010000169.1 GCA_937981955.1 uncultured Granulosicoccaceae bacterium | reverse complement strand
CAATGATCTGGATTCAATGGCTGGGTGCATTGGCTATCGTATTGGCGGGCTTGATTGAAGTTGGTCTTGGTTATACCAGCCAATAAATTACTTTATCTGCATTACGCTCAAACGTGTGGACAGCACAATTACGAATACGAGCACTCATTTTTGAATATCCTTGAATCCTCTTACACACTGCTAACCATAAAAATTTATTGCTATTAGCTGAGGTTGGTAGAACTATAGGTAAACCGATACATATTCAATCCTGACCACTGCCTGTTGTTTAGTCTTTTACGATGAGTAGCTTCTCTATCCGCGTTAGTACAGTTATGTTTTGCTATAAGCACTGCTTTAGATTGTTGTGCTTAATTAGTTATCAGAATCGAAACAGAAAGGCACCAAAAGAATGCTGAATACACATCCCGCGCACCAATGGAATGCAGGATAAATTTTCACCTAGTAAGAGCAAGTTAACTAACTAATTGAAATATAGATATATTTATTTCAAAAAGTAGTTGGCATATTCCTTTGCATGTTAGTTGTGCGAGTAACAAAAATATATCTAGGAGAAAGTTGTGTTTATTAGAAATCGAAATTCCAGGATTAGTACCAGTTTGGTCGCCGGCATCCTAAGCTTGGGAATTGCAGGTATTGCACAAGCTGCTGACACTATTAAGGTTGGTGTTCTGCACTCATTGTCAGGAACCATGGCAATTAGTGAAACCACACTTAAAGACACGATGCTCATGTTGATTGAAGAGCAAAATAAAAAGGGTGGTTTACTGGGTAAGCCATTAGAGGCGGTTGTGGTTGACCCTGCCTCCGATTGGCCTCTTTTTGCCGAAAAAGCCCGAGAGCTAATCGAAATAGAGAATGTCGCAGCCACCTTTGGCGCCTGGACGTCAGTATCAAGAAAGTCAGTATTACCAGTTTTTGAAGAGTTGAACAGTTTGTTGTTTTATCCGGTGCAATACGAAGGCGAAGAGTCTTCAAAAAATGTGTTTTACACAGGTGCAGCGCCAAATCAGCAAGCCATTCCGGCCGTTGATTATCTAATGGACGATGTTGGTGCTGAAAGATGGGTGTTAGCCGGAACAGATTATGTGTATCCAAGAACAACCAATAAAATTCTGGAAGCTTATCTAAAAGATAAGGGCGTTGCAGCTGACGACATCATGATCAATTACACACCTTTTGGTCACAGTGATTGGCAAAGTATTGTTGCCGAAATTAAAAAGTTTGGTAGCGATGGAAAGAAAACTGCTGTGGTTTCTACGGTTAATGGGGACGCGAACGTTCCTTTCTACAAAGAACTTGCCAATCAAGGCGTATCTGCAGAAGACATTCCGGTTATTGCATTCTCTGTGGGAGAGGAAGAGCTTTCGGGCTTTGACACAGCACCGTTGGTAGGCCATTTGGCAGCATGGAATTACTTTATGAGTGTGGAAAGCGACACCAATGATGAGTTCATCACCGCGTGGCATGAATTTATTGGTAGTGAAGATCGAGTAACGAATGATCCAATGGAAGCGCACTACATCGGTTTTAACATGTGGGTCAAAGCGGTTGAAAAAGCCGGCACCACAGACACTGATGCAGTTGAAAGCGCAATCATCGGCGTTTCAGTGCCGAATTTATCGGGAGGATTCTCGACCATGATGCCTAATCATCACATCACCAAACCAGTACTCATTGGTGAAATTCAAGACGATGGTCAGTTTGATATTGTCTGGGAGACCTCCGGTTTGGTCGCTGGTGATGCATGGTCAGACTTCCTGCCTGACTCCAAGATGCTTATCTCAGATTGGAGAGCTCCTTTGACCTGTGGTAACTACAACGTAAGCGATGGCACCTGTTCAGGACAAAATCTGTAATCGCGTTAAGCATTAAATGCAGGTACGGAACAAAGCACAAATGGGAATTGTGCTTTGTATCTCTGCGACATCTCTCTTACTCTAAGAAAGCGTAGCTAAATTGATGGCTGGTTTAAATACCCTTGGCAGAGCGTTTTTGTGCTTCTGTTTTTTAATAACGCTACCGATGTTCACTCAACCAGTGTTTGCACAGGATAGTCAACTGACGAATCTTCTTCAGGATTTGGCCAGTGACCTGACCTCGAAGAAAAGACCAGTCCAGTTACGGGCTATTGATACGATTGCTAAATCAGACAATCAATATCGGGAGCGATGGTTAACGTTTCTTTTACAGGGAGAGCTATATGTAAATAAATCTGATAAATCAATAGTGCACGCTGTAAAAAGTGGTAAAGGGTTTGCGATTTCCAACCCCGATAATGGTGAGGCATTAGGAGAAGTCAAAAAACGAGCCTTGTCTAAAGTCAGAATAAACAATGCCATTCGAGTAAAACTAAAGGGGATCCTGGGCACCATGAGACTGACTGATCCAGACCCCTTAAACCGATTAGTTGCATTGGAAGACCTTACCGGGAAAGCAGATAGTGTTGTAGTCGATACCATACGGGGTTTTATACCAGACGAAACTGATAATCGTGTTAAGGGTGCCATGCAGTTGCTTATCGGTGTGCATGATCTCAAACAAGGTTCTAACGAACAACAACGAGCCGCACTTGAATACGCAGAAGGGAAATTGGATATAGAGTTAATCAATGAACTACGAACGCTTTCAATTAATTCCGAAGATGAAAATATTAGATCCAGGGCGTTGACTCTTGTTGAAATAGCGGAGAATAAAAAACGCTGGTACGCCAGAGTTGAAACTTTGTTTTTCGGTCTTAGCCTTGGTTCCGTGCTAGTGGTTGCTGCCATTGGACTGGCGATCACATTCGGAGTAATGGGTGTAATTAATATGGCGCATGGCGAGTTGATTATGCTCGGCGCGTATACAACTTATTTCGTACAACAATTGCTACCGAGCGCGATTAACTATTCGCTTTTAATAGCGATTCCTGCTGCATTTTTAGTATCTGGCGTGGTCGGGATTATTATTGAGCGAGGTGTTATCCGGCATCTTTATGGTCGCCCGCTGGAAACACTGTTGGCAACATTTGGAATTAGTCTTATGTTGCAGCAAACGGTACGAACCTTTGTTTCATCCCAAAATGTAGCAGTCATCAATCCGGTATGGATGTCAGGTTCGCTGGAGATCAATCCTGCTTTGTCATTAACACTTAACAGGCTAATCATACTGGCCTTTTGCCTGGTTGTTTTTATGGTTTTGCTGTTGGTTCTGAATCGAAGCAGTTTTGGCTTACAGATGAGAGCAGTAGCCCAAAACCGACAAATGGCGCGAGCGATGGGTATCCGATCATCCAGGGTTGACGCTCTGACCTTCGGCCTTGGGTCCGGCATTGCAGGTATTGCCGGAGTAGCGTTAAGTCAATTAGGCAATGTAGGCCCCAATCTGGGACAGAACTACATAATTGATTCGTTCATGGTGGTGGTTTTCGGTGGTGTTGGTAATTTATGGGGAACACTGGTGGCCGGTATGTCATTGGGAATAGCGAACAAAGTTGTTGAGCCCTGGGCAGGTGCTGTGATGGCTAAAATATTAATTCTTGTTTTCATCATCATGTTCATTCAACGAAAACCGAAAGGACTATTTCCACAGCTTGGACGAGCGGCAGGGGACTAGGCAATGATGACTTCCAGCAGACCTGTGTCTGTATTAGATAGATGGCTGGTTATTTTACTAATCCTTTGTTTGATTGTTGTACCAGTGCTGAATCTTGTGGTGCCTTCGGATCATCCGATGCATATCGGTACATTTAATGTCACCCAGCTGGGTAAATATTTAACACTCGCTCTGCTGGCGTTGTCGGTAGATCTTATATGGGGATATGTAGGCATTCTTAGTTTAGGGCACGGTGCCTTTTTTGCACTTGGTGGCTATGCCATGGGCATGTATCTTATGAGACAAATCGGAAGTCGCGGTGTGTACGGTAATCCGGAACTTCCCGATTTTATGGTCTTTCTTAACTGGCAAGAGCTACCGTGGTTTTGGACCGGCTCAGAGCATTTTGTGGTCGCTATGTCGCTGGTTGTTCTCGCACCGGGTTTGCTTGCATTTTTATTTGGCTGGTTTGCATTCCGAAGTCGTGTGAACGGGGTTTACCTTTCGATTATTACTCAGGCCATGACGTTCGCTCTCATGCTGGCGTTTTACCGTAATGAAATGGGTTTTGGCGGTAATAACGGATTAACCGACTTCAAAGATATTCTTGGGTTCTCGTTGCAAAGCGACGCAACCCGTGTGGCATTGTTTCTTGCGTCCGGGGCAGCGTTACTAATTGCTTATCTGGTTTGCCAAAAGATAACTCGTTCGCGAGCAGGTCGCGTTGCTGAAGCTATTCGCGATGCTGAGTCTAGAACACGATTCCTGGGATATAACGTTGATGCTTATAAGCTCTGGTTTTTTACTCTGTCGGCCATGCTGGCGGGTATTGCAGGTGCTCTGTACGTTCCTCAGGCTGGAATAATTAATCCACGTGAAATGGCGCCACTCGGGTCAATCGAAATCGTCGTTTGGGTTGCATTAGGTGGTAGAGGCACCTTATACGGACCCATTATTGGTGCTTTACTGGTCAACTACGCCAAAAGCTGGTTTACGGTCACTTTTCCAGAGTTCTGGATATTCGCTTTGGGAGCCTTGTTCGTACTTTCTACTTTATTTTTGCCAAAAGGAATCACAGGGTTGTTTCAGAAAAGGACGGGTCTGTAGTGCCTTTACTCACAAATACAAATGCACGTCCAGTGCGAAAGCAAAGTGGGCTTCTGCGACGAGACCGAGTGTTTGAATTTCTGGTTCCGGATGTCGTTCAGGAACTGGATAGTTCTCAGCAAACTTTATTGTTTATGGAAGATGTCAATGTTTCCTTCGATGGTTTTCAGGCTATCCGGGATTTGAATTTTTATGTTGACGTAGGTGAATTACGTTGTCTTATTGGTGCAAATGGCGCCGGAAAAACGACGATGATGGATATTATTACTGGTAAAACACGTCCCGATAGTGGCTCTGTTACTTTTGGGCGCAATCTGGATTTACTTGAGTTGTCTGAATCGCAAGTAGTTCGCGCCGGAGTCGGTAGAAAGTTTCAAAAACCAACGGTGTTCGAAAAATTGAATGTTTTTGAAAATCTCGAGTTGGCAATGGCAGATAACAAATCTGTTTGGTGGACCCTACGGTGCAAACTTAACAGCGAACAACAAGACAAAATTGCAGCTGTAGCTGATCTGGTAGGATTACCCGATCAACTGAACAATTTGGCCGGTGGTCTGTCACACGGACAAAAGCAATGGCTGGAGATTGGTATGCTGCTTATGCAGCAACCATTACTACTGCTTGTCGATGAACCTGTCGCTGGTATGACTCATCAGGAAATGGATAAAACCAGTGAATTACTGCTTAGTCTTGCTGGAAAACATACAGTGGTTGTTGTAGAGCATGATATGGATTTTGTTCGATCAATTGCCAACCGTGTTACCGTGCTTCATCAGGGACACGTACTTGCAGAAGGCAATATGGACGCCGTTCAACAGAATGAAGAAGTTCGTCGTGTTTATCTTGGTGAATAGATCATGCTGAGAATCGATAATCTTAATCAACATTATGGTCAGAGCCATACCCTGTGGGATCTTAGTTTTGAGGTACCTGAAAACTCCTGCACGTGCGTACTTGGTCGAAATGGAGTTGGAAAAACCACGTTGATGCAAAGCATTATGGGTCTCGCTCCAAAAGTCGAAGGTTCTATTCTGTTCAATGATGTAAACCTGGTTGGTATGACACCGGAACTGCGTGCGCCGCATGGTATTGCTTACATACCGCAAGGAAGACAGATATTTCCACAATTAACCGTAGAAGAAAATATTCGCACAGGATTCTTCGCCTCTCGAGTATCCCATAACAGAGTTCCGTCAGATATTTACGAGCTTTTTCCGGTTCTTAAAGAAATGCGAAATCGTCGAGGCGGCGACTTATCAGGCGGGCAACAGCAGCAGTTGGCCATTGCCAGAGCATTGGTTTTAGAACCGTGTCTTTTGCTAATGGATGAACCGACAGAGGGAATACAGCCAACAATTGTGCAGGAAATTGGCGATGTCATACAACGATTGAATACGGAACGAAATATAACGGTTTTGTTAGTCGAGCAGAAGCTTCCTTTTGCCAGAAGGGTTGGAAGTAATTATTTGATTTTGGACCGGGGAAGATTGCAAGCAGAAGGAAGCATGTCTGAATTAAGTGATGAGTTGGTCCACCAATATTTGAATGTATAGAGGAGATATAACTTGAGTAAATTGAAAAAACTATATTTTGCACTTTTACTCCCGGTTTTTTACAGTACAGCAGCGTCGTCACACTTAAGCGTGGAATCACATGCACATAATGCCGCAGCAACGTTCGATTTTTTTGGAATGCTTCCACTAACAATCATCTTTGTGGTTCTGGCTTTGTTTTCTCTTGCAGCGATCATATTTTCAAACTTGTCTGATTAGCGAAATAGGGCTGCTGCCAATGCGCAGTTGCAAGTAGCGAGCGAAATTATAATGTCCAGCGTGGCAAACATAGAGAAAGCTGAAGCAGCTCAAAGTAGTCCTTCTTGGAATGCCGAGCTTGACTGTGTGTTCGAAGCCGGGCCTCGAAGAACGATTGTACGGCGTTCTCATAGCGGTCCATTAACATTACAACGACCGTTTTACCCGGAAGGAGATGTAGCCCATGTTTATCTCTTGCATCCCCCGGGTGGGGTTGTGGGAGGCGATCGCTTGCAGGTAAATGTGCAATGCAAGAATAATGGTAAGGGTCTGATTACTACGCCAGGTGCGACCAAGTACTATCGATCAGACGGGAAGTACGCAAGAGTCCACCAGTGTCTGGAGAACCACGGCGGAACCTTAGAATGGTTGCCTGCGGAAAATATCTTCTATTCAGGCTGCAAAGTAGATATAAAAACGAATGTCTCTCTCGAAGATGGTCAATCGCTGGCATGGTGGGATATAAATTGTTTTGGTATCACATCAAAATCAGGACAATCGTTTCAAGGTGATGTGTCGAATAGTTTAAATGTTGAGGTAGGTTCAAAATTAGTACTAAGAGAGAGAATGCTTGTAGAAGAGCGTTTTCCGCTAAGCATGAGTTGCGGTCTGCGAAGTCACAATGTGGCGGGTACTTTGTTACTGACTCCGCTACCTTCAGAGAGTATCGACCTGGTTCGATCGGTGTTAAAAAATAAGGATGGTTTCAGTGCCACTCACTTCGACGAAATGCTACTGGTGCGCTACGTAGGCGATCGGTCAGAACAAGCCAAAGATGTTTTTGGCACTATTTGGTCCAAAATGCGGTTGGGACTAAATTCCAGAGCGCCTTCGGTTCCGCGTATTTGGGCGACGTAAAGGGACAAAATAATAATACGATTGAGTGCCGGAATTTGCACTTTGCTGTGCGGTAAAAGTTCGAAATTAACTACCACTGTAACAGTACTAACTAAATTGTTTGTACGAGTTTTTTAATATGGAACTATTATGGAGCTGACGCCAAAAGAGAAAGACAAGTTGCTGCTATTTACTGCAGCAATGCTTGCTGAGAGGCGCTTGGAACGCGGTGTTACATTAAATTATCCAGAGGCTGTCGCTTATATCAGCATGCATATCATCGAAAATGCACGTGACGGGAAGTCCGTAGCGGAGCTAATGAGTCTTGGGCGCACTTTGCTCTCTACTGATCAGGTTATGGATGGTGTTGCCGGACTTATTCACGATGTACAAGTAGAAGCGACATTTCCAGACGGTACGAAATTGGTGACAGTACATGAGCCTATTCAGCCTGTCAGTGCGGATTCAGAATCTTCAGAACTGCAAGCAGGAGAAATAGTTTGTCAGGAGGGCACGATCACTATAAACGAAGGACGAGAATCCATTACGGTTGAAGTATGCAACGAAGGTGATCGTCCTATTCAAATTGGTTCGCATTATCATTTTTATGAGGCAAACCCTTCTCTGAGCTTTGAAAGAGAAATAACCAGGGGTTTCCGGCTGAATATTGCTGCGGGTACAGCGGTTCGATTTGAGCCCGGTCAAAAGCGCACAGTTAATCTGGTTGCATTGTCAGGCAAAAGACGAATTTTCGGATTCAATCAAGAAGTTATGGGCGAACTCTAGGAGCTATTCATGGTAACCATGACAAGAACTGCTTATGCAGAGATGTTCGGACCAACGACGGGTGATCGGGTACGGCTGGCCGATACCGACTTATGGATTCGGGTTGAAGCTGATCACACCATTTATGGCGAAGAAGTTAAATTTGGTGGTGGCAAAGTTATTCGAGATGGCATGGGCCAGTGTCAGAACATGTCTGCCGATATTGTTGATACCGTCATTACGAATGCACTCATTGTTGATCATTGGGGTATTGTGAAAGCCGATGTCGGGATTAAAGACGGCAGAATCAAGGGTATCGGAAAAGCCGGCAATCCGGATATTCAACCGGCAGTCACCATTGCAGTAGGACCAGGTACAGAAGTTATTGCCGGGGAGGGAATGATACTAACCGCCGGTGGTATAGATGCTCATATCCATTTCATCTGTCCTCAACAAATCGAAGAAGCGATGTGCTCCGGTATTACTACAATGCTGGGTGGAGGTACTGGGCCTGCCACCGGGACAAATGCAACCACTTGTACACCCGGTCCCTGGCATATACATAGAATGCTGCAAGCATCGGATGACTTCGCCATGAACTTTGGTTTTTTAGGTAAAGGAAACGCCAGTCTGCCCGATGCCCTTCGCGAACAGGTCAGCGCGGGCGCTATCGGTCTGAAATTGCATGAAGACTGGGGAACTACACCAGCATCAATAGATTGTTGTCTTAGCGTCGCAGATGAAATGGACGTTCAGGTAGCAATACATACCGACACCCTGAACGAGTCGGGTTTTGTCGAGCAATCACTTGCGGCTATAAAAGGACGTACGATACATACCTACCATACAGAGGGGGCCGGTGGTGGACATGCACCGGATATTATCAAAGCATGCGGGCAATCCAATGTGCTGCCATCCTCCACTAATCCCACTCGTCCATACACAATAAACACGGTGGACGAGCATCTCGACATGCTAATGGTATGTCATCATCTTGATCCATCTATTGCTGAGGATGTAGCGTTTGCAGAATCGCGAATACGCCGTGAGACCATTGCTGCTGAAGACATTTTGCAAGATCTTGGCGCTTTTTCAATGATTGCATCAGACTCGCAGGCGATGGGCCGAGTTGGAGAAGTCGTATGCCGAACCTGGCAAACTGCACACAAAATGCGTCAGCAAAGAGGGAGTCTGAAAGAAGACAGTAATAATGAAGACAATTTTCGTGTTAAGCGCTACATTGCAAAATACACAATTAACCCAGCTATTACGCATGGTATTGCGCAAGAAGTCGGTTCAGTCGAAGTGGGTAAACTTGCCGATCTTGTTCTATGGAAACCCGCCTTTTTCGGTTCTAAACCAGCTTTAATTGTAAAAGGTGGAATGATTGCCAGCGCACCAATGGGTGATCCGAACGCATCTATTCCAACACCACAACCGGTTCACTACAGGCCTATGTTTGGTGCTTTCGGCAGTGCCAAGAATCAAATATCCGTTTCGTTTATGTCGCAGAAAGCCATAGATGACGGCGTGCCAGATCTATTGGGTTTGAAGCATCAAACGTCAGCTGTCCACAACTGTCGGAACATTACCAAGGCGGACATGATACATAATCAATGGCAGCCAGACATAACAGTAGACCCTGAAACATACAAGGTAGTTGCTGATGGCGAACATTTACACTGTGAACCAGCGTCTGAATTACCGCTCGCACAGCTATACCAACTGTTTTAGATATGATTATATTCTCTCAGAAAGTGTCGCAGGAAACACAGGCAGATCACAAAGTGAAGCTTGCATTTCATCAGCGTGTAAAGGGTCGGCTTCGTATTACTACTGAAGATGGACTGGAAGCGGGCATTGTTACCACTCGCGGTAATGAACTGATTCCGGGCGAGAAGCTGAAGGATGATCTTGGAAGCGTGCTGGAAGTACTTGCG
>CALJNA010000168.1 GCA_937981955.1 uncultured Granulosicoccaceae bacterium | reverse complement strand
CATATAGTCGTTCGACATAACCTGCTTACCTTCGGCTTTTAGCATATAGCTAACGACACCAGAACCGGAGAACAAATCGAGTACGCTTCGGCAGGATTGAGCCAGAATAGCGTCTCTTATGCTGGGCAGTAGCTTACGTTTCGATCCCATGAACCTGGTGGAAGGATATTTTTGCGTTTGCTCCTGCGGGGTAATGGGTATGGCTATACCTGTGAAAAATTTTGCAGGTTTTACCGTGACGATGACATCCTTGCCTGTTCGTTTGCTGGCTTTGCTATTAATATTTCTTCGTGAATCAACGACGTCAATCTGGTAGTGCTTGTACAAGTCCAATACCAAATCGCTGTTGGAATTAGTCAGCAATACTGTGCAACCTTTATCCTTTAACTTGGCCACTTCTTCTGCAAGCTCGATATGGTCTTGCTCTTTAAACTGCTCTTTTGTGTAGCGTTTAAAGTCGCTGTATTGAGAAACCGGGTGATATGGCGGGTCGAGAAACACAACATCGTTCTCACCTGCATACTGATCGAGTAACGCCTTGTAGTCGCTGTCAACAATAATGGTTTTTTGCAAAGCTGCGGCGGCGCGTTTCAGGCTTTGGCTATCGCACAAGTTAGGGTTTGCGTATTTGCCGAATGGCACATTGAACTGGCCTTGTTTGTTAACTCGGTACAACCCATTGAAACAGGTTCGGTTCAGGAACATCGTGCGTGATGCTGCATCTACTGGCGACATTTGGGTCCAGTCTTTGGCACGCATGGCGTAAAAGTAGTCAGCATCATTAACATGGGACTGCGATGCCCCAATAAGCGAATCCACCTGAGTTGCAACGACCTGGTAAAAGTTAATCAGCTCGGTGTTTGAATCTGCAATAACAGAATTTTCAGGCTGTAGATGAAAAAACAGTGCACCTCCGCCAAAAAACGGCTCCAGATATCGGTTGTACTGCTTTGGTAAGCGCTGCACCAGATCTGGTAATAACTGACGTTTCCCGCCAGCCCATTTGAGTATGGGTTTAGCCGGATTTGTGAGAATTTCTGGTGGTTCTGCAAGCATGCCCGCATACGATTTAAGGTGATGGCGCCATTGTACGCAAAGGCGCGATGGTTTCCCTGAACCCGGGTCGGCAGAAAAAGTTGTGCACAGGAGTTGACCAATACCCAATTGTGTCATAGGGTGTGTCAGATTGTCAGGCAATCTGGATATCCATGTCAGTTACGTCGATTGATGCAGCGCGAAAAACCAGTCGTAACAGTGGCGACACGGATACGCTCGACCAGTTATTAAGTTCGGTCGCCATTTTGGTTGTCGACGATGAACCCGGCATGCGAAACTTTTTGAAGCGATCGCTTGAAAAGCGATGTGCCTTATTGGAAGTTGCCGGCAGTGCTGAAGAAGCCGAAGCACTGCGTCTTCGCTACCATTTTGATTTACTGCTGGTCGATATACGTCTTCCCGGACTATCCGGGTTGGAATGGCTGCGTCAATTGCGTGATGCCGGTGTACGGACACATGTTATTTACATGACAGCTTACGCCGATCTCGACATGGCCATAGCTGCACTTCGCAATGGCGCTGACGATTTCATCATGAAACCGTTTCGCACCGAACAAATGTTCATGGCCATGCAACTTGCATTGCAGAAGCGCCAAATCCTTCGGGAAAACTCATTACTCAGATTACAGCTGAACCAGATATCAGTAGATCGCGGTGTGGTTGGTGAAAGTCAGGTAATCAAGGATACCTTGACGCTGGCTGAACGCATAGCGCCCACGCAATCAAATGTACTTATACAAGGCGAGACCGGTACCGGGAAGGAGCTCATAGCACGAGCCATACATGCAATGTCGAAACGCAGTGGCCCGTTTGTACCGATAAATTGCGGCACCATTGCACCAGAGCTTTTTGAAAGTGAATTATTTGGCCACTTAAAAGGTGCGTTCACCGGTGCGACGCAGTCACGTGAAGGTCTGTTTCTGCATGCCGACGGCGGTACCTTGTTTCTTGACGAGATCGGTGAGTTGCCGCCTGCGATGCAATCAAAATTACTTCGCGTTCTTGAGGAAAAAACCATAAGACAAGTGGGTTGTGAGAAAGAGATACCGGTTAACGTGCGTGTGGTTGCCGCCACTAATCGCGATCTGGCTGCCGACTCGGAAACCGAATCGTTTCGAAGCGATTTGTACTACCGCTTGAATGTCTTGCCGATTAGAGTTCCGCCTCTAAGAGAACGTCGCGAAGATATTGCCGCATTGGTAGAGCATTTTTTCGAAATCCTTTCTGCTGAAATGCGGCTTGTACCGATAGAACTTATGCACACTGATTGGCAAAGGCTGAACGAATATCATTGGCCAGGCAACGTGCGTGAACTGAAGAATGTCATTGAGCGAACGCTCTTACTTGGGCGTCTACCCGCTGACAGCATGCGTTCGGCTGAACTTCCCAATGAAGAATCGGCCTCCGGATATCCGCTGGTATGGACGGTTGAGGCGGTGGAGCGGGCACATATTGAGGCGGTGCTGGAATCGGTCAATAATAATAAATCGGCCGCGGCCCGGCAGCTTGGTGTATCGCGTAAAACGCTGGAGCGCAAGCAGAACTTGTGGTATGGGCAAAACGCCACCGAAGCATCACACGATAAATAGTCCGCTCATTCCGTGATCGCCGCATGACGACAATAGTTGATTACATTCGCGGAATGAGCCTGCGGCACAAGCTGCTCGCGCTGGTATTGGGTCCGTTGCTTTTACTTACCGGTACTGTCATATACCTGACCGCTCAATGGTCAACTTCCTACACTTATAAACAGCTTTTCACTAAGGTGAACACAGATTTGCGGGTAACGCATGATGTTTTCACTCGAATTCAACTTGACAGACAACGTGCTCTTACCTCGTTGGCAGATAGTTCTGCTTTTCATGCACAACTAAAAAATAATAATACCCTTGGTGTTTTGCATCTGTTACGACAACAACAGCGAGAAGGTGGATTTGACTTCATTAATTTGCTGAATGCCAATGGCACGATGCGTATGCAAAAGGAGGGTTGGTCAACCTGGGAGTTGAATCAATCGCCGTTAACCGAAAGTGTGTTTCAAATGGCACCTGATGGTCTGCGTCTGGATGTGGCAACGGGTATTGAAATTTACCCGAAAGCAATCTGGTCAGTGGAAAACGAAACTCTGGAAGAAAAGGTGGTGTTTGCGCTGATTGATACACCGCGAGCCGCACCGACACAAAAAACTCATGAAGACCGGGCAATGGTTATACGCGTCCTGCGACGTGTGGCGGATGAAAATGGGCAAACATTGGGCGTGCTGGAGGGTGGGTTACTGTTGAATCGCAATTATGCCTTTGTGGATGAGATTCGAGACCTTGTCTATGGTCCGGGCAGTCTTGCGAAAGGCAGTCGCGGTACGGTAACTGTGTTCCTGGATGATGTGCGCATTACTACTAATGTTCCGAGTAGCGACGATACACGAGCCTTAGGCACCAGAGTATCTGTTGAAGTACGTAACACGGTTCTGGAGCAAGGCACTCCCTGGATCGATCGCGCGTTTGTGGTTAACGACTGGTATATATCTGCCTACGAGCCAATCGTGGATGTGTATGGCAAGCGTGTCGGCATGTTATACGCGGGATATCTTGAGGCACCATTTCGTAAAGATCTGTTTCGCGGCATATTACTCACCGCAGCCGTGGTTCTGGCTGGTTCTATGTTAGCGGTTGTTGCTGCTATTCTTGGTGCAAAGTCTATTTTTAAACCCGTGGAATCTATTGCAAGTGTTGTCAGGGCAACAGCCGCCGGAGAGCGTCGCCGCATTGGTGATTTAAAAGTACATGATGAAATCGGTGAGCTAGCGACACAGTTTGATTCTATGCTCGACACACTCGAGGAGAACAGCGCGCAAATAAAAGCCAATGCAAATGAGTTGGAGCAAAAGGTTCAGGAGCGAACCATGGAATTAAAATCCAAGAACAGCTCATTGCAAGAGTCGATCACCATGTTGCATGAAGCACAGCAAAAGCTGGAAACAGCGGAACGATTGGCCGCTGTCGGTCAATTGACTGCAGGTGTTGCGCATGAGATCAATAACCCAACGGCGGTTATTCTGGGCAATATGGATATTCTTATTCAAGAAATGGGTGATCAACGCGAAGGAGTTCAAACGGAGATTGATCTGATTATTGAGCAAGTGTACCGAATACGCTCAATCACCGACAGGCTCTTGCAATATTCTCGTCCGAACACTACTGCACCATTAAAAGAAAGAGAATTACTTCGCGTTCCAGCGTTTTTACCTGACCCTGGTGAAACGTCTCCGATTTCCCCGGTGCTGGTCGAGGTGAATGAACTCATTGGGTCGTCATTGGTATTGGTAAAAAATGAGCTTGAACAAAAGAATATTTTGCTTGAGCAAGATCTTGTTAATGTGCCGGAGGTGGTGGTTGATCAGCAAGAACTGCAGCAAGTTATTGTTAACTTGCTGCTTAATGCAACACAAGCTGTAAATGAATCCGGTCTTATTCAAATTAGTACTGGAACTACCACAGACAATGAGGTGTTTATAGAGGTTCGCGATAACGGAATTGGCATTGAACCAGACAATGTACATCGCGTATTTGATCCGTTTTTCACACACGGAAAAGAAGGTGGAACTGGTTTGGGCTTATCCGTGAGTTATGGCATTGTACGTCGTTATCAGGGCAGAATTGATGTTCAGTCTGTGCTGGGAACGGGAACATCCTTCCGTGTGATTTTGCCGTCAACGATCCAAAACAGTAGTACAGAGCCGTTGGTTTGTCGCGTATAGACGGGTTGATAAATGATCTGCTGCCTATGGCACGAACCACGCAAATCGGTGACTTTGATATTGCACCGATAGTATTGGCTGAAGGTGGTGATAGCACTGGGGCTCGCGGCGCGGCATTCAATGCTTACAACAGATCCCGGGAGGGCAGTTAGGATGCATCGGTGGATTAGCTTTGACCGTGTTTTCGATGGATCTGAAATACACACCAATGCCGCGGTTGACATTTATCATGGTGCAATTGCCGACTTGGCAGTGAGTTCTGGTGTAAATGTAGAGCGTCATGTCAACGGGTTGTTAACTCCCGGCTTCGTGGACCTTCAAGTTAACGGTGGTGGAGGGGTGCTGTTTAACAGCAGTCCCACCCGGAAAGGCATTCAAGCTATCACCGATGCACATCGTTCATTTGGCACAACTGCTCTCGTGCCAACGGTTATTTCTGATACCCCGGATGTGTTGGAGCGAGCGGCTGATGCCGTTATAGCCGCTCGAAACGATCGAGGAGTTATTGGCATACATATAGAAGGACCACATATTTCCATCGAGCGGCGCGGCACACATGCAGCTGAATTTATTCGACCGTTGGATAATTCAACTATTGAAGTGGTGCAAAGACTGCGCAACGCCAATGTGAAGGTAATGATAACGCTCGCACCGGAAGCAGCTAAGACCGAGCAGATTACACAGTTGGTGGCAATGAAGGCAGTGGTATCTATTGGACACACTAACGCAACCGCGGAATTGGTTAACAATTTTTTTTCAGCTGGTGCAAGTTGCGCAACCCATTTGTTTAATGCGATGTCACCCATGACTAGTCGCGAGCCCGGTGCGGTTGGTGCGGTAATCAACTCCCATTGCTTTGCGGGTATTATTTGCGATGGTCATCATGTGGCGGATGAAATGATCGGCATGGCTATACGCGCAAAACCGACTGCAGATAAGATATTCCTGGTTTCAGATGCCATGGCTACCGTGGGTGGGGCTGATTCGTTTGAACTCTACGGTAAGATAATCAAGGTTCAAGAAGGTCGGCTACTTAATGTCGAAGGGAATCTTGCCGGAGCTCATATAACTCAGGCTCAAGGTGTTCAACGATTGGTAGCATGCACCGGCACGGCATTGGTTGATGCTTTGAAAATGGCAACGTCGATACCAGCGGCTTGCATCGGTGTTCGTCAATTAGGTAATTTGGTTGGACGTGCACTGGATGATGTTATTGTTTTAGATAACGATCTTAACGTGCAGGGCAGTTTAGAATTGGTGGCCAGCTCAACGTCGTTACGATAGCTGATTTCGGTCACGTACATGGCGAGTCGAACCGCGCCATGTGGGAAATATACCCATCTTAATTGATCCGCCGACCTGATACGCTGTCGAACAGATGCAGGTGTTGTGGCCGAACATAAATTCTATCAGTTTGGCTTTTGGTGTCAGCGCTTTGATTATCTGTTTTATGCATGCGATAGACGCCAGGAACGCTAACGACCGTTGTGATGTCGCTGCCGGCCAGTTTCCCATGTAATAAAGTGGTTGCACCTAGCGGTTCTGCATAGCTGATGTCAACGGCCATGGAACTTTGCTCCACCACCTGTAAATGTTCGGGGCGCATTCCAACCTTGACTGACCCGTTGTGGGGCGAATCTATGTCCATTTCAGCTCCCTCGTTTAAAGTTAGGGTGCCCTGCTGAATTTCGCCGTCAAATACATTCATAGCTGGGCTACCGATAAACTGCGCTGCAAATAAAGACTGCGGTGTTTCATAGACCTCTAGCGGTGTGCCAATTTGTTCGGCCAATCCGTTGTTCATAACTATCATTCTGTCGGCCATGGTCATTGCTTCCACCTGATCATGCGTAACATAGAGGGAAGTCACGCCAAGTTCTGATTGGAGTTGCTTGATTTCCAGTCTCATTTGAACGCGTAATTTCGCATCAAGGTTTGACAAAGGTTCATCAAACAGAAAGATGGCCGGTTCTCTAACGATGGCTCGACCCATTGCAACGCGTTGTCTCTGACCGCCGGAGAGTTGTTTGGGTTTTCTATCGAGATAATCTCCCAGTTGCAATAAATCAGCAGCCTTCGATACTTTCTCTGCAATTTCCGCTTTGGGAGTTTTCTGAATTTTCAATCCATACGCCATATTTTGACGCACTGACATATGGGGATATAAGGCATAATTTTGAAATACCATGGCAATATCTCTGTCCATGGGTTCAGCGTCGTTTACTTTTTTATCGCTTATAAATATGTTGCCTTCGCTAAGCGTTTCCAAACCTGCAACCATACGAAGTAAAGTCGATTTTCCACACCCGGACGGACCAACAATAACAATAAATTCGCCGTCATTGACATCGATACTTACACCATGAATGACTTCAGTAGTGCCGAATCGTTTTTTTACGTTATCAATGGATAAAGTAGCCATACTATTTCTCGCTATCGACGAGTCCGCGAACAAACAGCTTTTGCATAGACACAACAACGATGACGGGCGGAATCATCGCCAGAATTGATGTGGCCATAATCACAGGCCAGTCTGCAAAGTCATCGCCGGATGGAAACATCTGTTTAAGCCCCATTACTATCGTGTTCATTTCTGGTTCGGTGGTTATCAGCAATGGCCACAGGTATTGATTCCAGCCATAAATAAACAGGATGACAAACAAGGCGGCAATGTTTGTACGACTCATCGGTAACAGGATGTCGACGAAAAATCGCATTGGCCTGGCCCCGTCAACACGGGCGGCCTCTGCCAGCTCATCCGGTATTGTCATGAAAAATTGCCTGAATAAAAAGGTTGCTGTGGCAGAAGCAATCAATGGAAATATCAAACCTGAATAGCTGTTAAGTAATCCGAAGCCAGCGATGACTTCATAGGTGGGTACTATACGCACTTCAACCGGTAGCATGAGCGTTATAAAGATGAGCCAGAAAAAAACGTTTCGTCCCGGAAACCGAAAATACACAATGGCAAAAGCAGACAACAAAGAAATAATGATCTTCCCTACAGCAATGCCCATTGCCATAACAAGGGAGTTAACCAACATGGTCGAAACAGGTACGTTAATACCTGAAAAGAGTGCTTTTTTGTAATTTTCGACAAAGTGTTCGCCAGGTAAAAGAGGCATCGGTGGTGATATAAGATCTGCTTGAGTGACTGTCGATGCCACAAATGCCAGCCAGATGGGAAAGAAGATGAGTATTACACCAAAGATCATAAATACATGAGTCAGCCAAAGCGATCGCCCAACCGGCTCGACCATGCCAGCGCGATTTGCCTTCGTCGTGGCAGCCATTAGTAGTGCACCCGCTTTTCAATGAACTTGAACTGAATGATCGTTAACGCGCCCACAACAAACAATAAAATGACTGACTGGGCTGCAGAAGATCCGAGATCTTGACCGACAAAACCATCGGCAAACACTTTATAAACCAGGATGGTCGTAGTTTGCTGAGGCCCACCTGATGTAATAGTGTGGATAACGCCAAACGTTTCGAAAAACGCATAAACGATGTTTACCACCATCAAGAAAAACGTCGTGGGGGAAAGTAGTGGCAATACTATCGTAAAAAAGCGACGCCAAAACCTCGCACCATCGATTGCAGCAGCTTCTATGACTGATCGCGGTACCGCTTGCAGTGCGGCAAAAAAGAACAGAAAGTTGTAACTTATACGTCCCCAGGCAGACGCAACGACAACTAAACCCATTGCTTCACCATCGTTTAAGACGTGATTCCAGTCGTATCCCAGTTGTCCCAGGTACCAGGAAACCACGCCCACACGTGTGTTAAACATGAATAGCCAGAGCACACCCGCAACTGCGGGCGCAACGGCATATGGCCAGATTAACATTGTTCGATAAACGCCAGCACCTTTTATCAGTCGGTCAGCCATAACGGCGAGAAATAGCGCTGGAACCATTGAAGCAATGGTAACGAGTGTAGAGAATAGTGCTGTTGTAACGAACGAAGCCCGATAGTAGCGGTCGCTTAGTAAGTACTCAAAGTTACCCAGCCCAACAAATTGTGAAGATAATCCGAACGGATCGGGAATGAACAGTGACTGCCAAATGGCCTGACCAGCGGGGTAGAAAAAAAACACCGCAGAAATGAATATCTGCGGAAAGACCAGCATGGCTGGTAGCAACCAGCCTTTGAACGTGACTCTTTTTTCCATATTGGTGAGTGTAAGAGGGTCTTAACGACCCTCTATACACCTATTGGTAAAAACAGTGTCGACACTGCAAACTAGATTGCAGTTGTCGAACTATTTGTTGGCTTGCTCAAAGCGACGAAGTAATTTATTACCTCGTTCGACTGCACTGTCCATAGCCGTTTGAGCATCCTTGTCGCCCGTCCAGACGGCTTCGAGCTCTTCATCAATGATTCCACGAATTTGATCAAACGAGCCTAAACGCAATCCTTTCGAATTCGGTGTAGGTTCTTTTGCAGTCATTTGCATGACCGCGATATCGGTACCTGGGTTTTCATCATAAAAACCGTCTGCTTTGGTTTTATCTCCAGCGGCGCTGGTGATAGGCAAGTATCCGGTATCCTGATGCCATTTGGCCTGGATATCATCTGTTGACAAAAAGCTTAAAAATGCCGCAACACCTTCATACTCTTCATCTTCATGACCCGTCATAACCCACAGGGAAGCGCCACCGATAATGGTATTCTGTGGTGCCCCTTCGGCTCCTTCCCAGTACGGCAATGGTCTAACTGCGAATTCGAACTTTGCTTCGGCGTTTATGCCGGCATAGCCGGCGGAACTTTCCGTGAATAATGCACATTCGCCAGCGCGAAAATTTGCACCGCCTTCATTGCGTCTGCCGGCATAGAAAAACTTGCCTTCTTTGGCCCAGTCACCCATGGTTTGAATGTGTTTCACTTGCAACTCACCATTGAACGCGAGTTCAGTATCTGTACCACCAAAACCGTTATCTTTTGAGGCAAATGGCACATTATGATAGGCCGACAGATTCTCTAAATGAACCCAGCTCTGCCATGCGGTGGTCAGAGGGCATTCACTTCCCGACGCTTTCACTTTATCAAGTACTTCGCCAACTTTTTCCCAGGTTGAAAGATCAACTTCAGGATCAACACCAGCGGCCTTTAATGCATCTTTATTAACCCAGAGTACCGGCGTAGAGGAATTAAAAGGTAATGAAAGCATTTCACCGTCTGTTGTCGTGTAATAACCTTTAACAGAACCGATGTATGCATCCGGGTCAAATTTTGAGTCGGAACCCGCCATGACTTCGTACACGGGTTTGATTGCACCCTTGGCTCCCATCATTGTTGCGGTACCCACTTCAAACACCATCAGTATGTGAGGTTGCTCTTTGGCACGGAAAGCCGCTATACCTGAGTTTAAAGTTTCGGAGTAATTGCCTTTGTGCGTTCCAACGACGGTGTAATCACTCTGACTGGCATTAAACGTTTCAATCTGTTCTGCTACCAGCTCGCCTAAACGGCCGGTAAATGCGTGCCAGAATTGTACTTCGGTTGCAGCCCAGGTAGATGTACCCCACAGTGACGTTACTAGTAGAGCTAAGCCGAGTGTGTATTGTTTTTTCAATTTCGTGCCTCCTTTTTGAGTCTGTTTTTGATAGTAATAATGTATGGTGCAGACGAAAAACCGAGCGACCAATTATTATTTTTATCGGTCTTGATCGACTATCGTGATGCGATTTGCTGCTGAAGTCAAATTCTATTTTGTACTTCCGTGTAGGTTATTTTGTTTAAGTGACCCCCGTATGACACGGTAATTGGTGCTAATTAAATGGGCACCAGTTTGTTCATAGCTCAAGCTTAGGCTGCAAACCTAGTCCAGTTGTCCTATCGGTCATCCATCAACCGCTAAAACATCTGGTGTTGAAACTACCCGATATCCTCGCAATTGCCTGGCGACTGATTGTGTTTCTTCAGCACATATCGCGTTTAATAAGGCCTGGGTAATCGTTCGGAAGTAGGTACGTCGGGTCATTACCATATCAAGTGATACATCAGCCACTGGTAAAAACGGCAGTCGAAATTCGTGTGCTGTTGCCTGCGTACCGCAAGTGATATCTGCATCGCCAATGCTAACTGCGGCAACAGCGCTGCGTTCAGTGTTATTAAGAGTGGAAAAGTGTAAGGACTGGTAAGAGCGTTCAGAGGTAGCGCAGATGTCTTCGAGTAATCGTTCGGCTCCAGACTCAACATTACGTTGAGCCCAATTCAGTGTAGTGTCTTTCATCAATTGTTCAACAGTTACGTCATTCTCACCTAGTCTGCGTGAAAGGATTAACCCTTGTGTGCGCTCCAGAGCGCGAACAATGATCCAACTGTTGTGATTTTTATAACCTCGCAGCAGACCGAGATGACGCCGAGCATTTGGATCAGCAGCACCCCAGTTAATGAAGCAAGCATCGGCACGGCGTGTGTCTAACATACGAAGGCCATGGCGAGTGCCACATGGGCTATAGCTCAATAACGCAGATTGTTGGTATTCGATGGCGGTCTGGTTGCACACTTGATTAATGAGGCGATCATCACTGCCAGTAATGATTAACCGGTCAGTCATTGCACCGCCATGGCTGTTCTCGGCAATCCAGTCTTCCACCAGGTGTCTTGGGAAAATCCACTTGCCAGTGATTTTGGTTCCCGGAATGTCACCTTCACCTGCAAGCTTGTAAATCTTTTTTTCATTTACATGCAGCAGCTCCGCAAGCTCGGGCACAGTCAAAAACGATCCTGTATTCCTGGTGCCATAGGTAGCATTTGACATAGGGTACGTTCTCTAACAACTAGTCAGCAGGTCTTGCTGTCAGTTATGGTCAGGTTAGATCGCGCATACCTTTTGTTGGTGGTGGTACGCGTCTTTCTGGTGGTTTATCGTCCAACTCAACGTGTTCAGCACCGTTATAAATAAGAAAGTGCTTTCCTTTGGCCCGCGCAATCATGGTCATGCCAATCTCTTGTGCCAGTTCAAGTCCCATGCGGGTAACACCAGAACGCGACAGCAAAACGGGAATACCCATGAAAGCTGTTTTCATCACAATCTCAGAGGTTAGCCTGCCGGTTGTATAAAAAATCTTGTCATCACCGGGCAGATCTTCCAGCCACATTCGTCCAGCAATCGCGTCGGCTGCGTTATGCCGGCCAACATCTTCTATATGCATAATTGATTGTGTGCTCGAGCAAAGACCGCAACCATGAACCGCTCCGGAGACTCGATATACGTCGTTAAGCTTACTGACGTTTTTTATTAGATCGTATAATGATGATTGCTTGAGCTTGGGTGGGTTGAGTTTCACTTCATAGAGCTTATCGACGGTGCAACTGAATATTGTGCCTTGCCCGCAACCACTGGTGATAATGCGGCGTTTCATTTTCTCTTGCCAGTCAGAAATACCTTCGCCGGTGTGAGTTTCCACATCGACCAGTTCGCGGTCCCAGTCAACCGAAACCGATTTTATCGATCGGATGTCTTCGATCAGCTTTTGATTGCGAATATAGCCAAGGGTGAGTGCTTCTGGTTCAGTGCCAAGGGTCATCAGTGTGACCACTTCCATTCCATCAACGCGAATGGTCAGTGGTATTTCGCCGGGGACGAAAACATCGCGTTGGTCACCAAATTCATCGACAGCCGTAACTCCGTGGGCTGGATCGAGTCCTTCGTTGGTCAATACTGGGCGATACACTGGAGCCGGAGCTTCAACGTCTATCAAAATCGGGTACTCCGAGCCATTCAACGGGCCTTATGTGCGAAATTGCACCGTTTCAGTGTTGCATGGGCAACGGAACAAGCCAATCCCGAACAAAATCAAGATCGATGCTTATGGGACATAATGTCTCATATCTCAAAGGTTAGTGGCAATAATGACCGTTCGAATACCGGTATCGAGTTCAGTTTATCGCAAATGACCTTCTCATTTGTATGGCTTTGGAATAGTGTGGTGGTTTGTTGCAGACCATGGAAACCCCCGTTGCCCATCGATGAATCCAAGCTGTCGAGTATTGCACTGAAACTGTCCGTGACCGTTATGCTCGAAAAGCGATTGAACCCGACACAGCGTTGGCAAATACCTTCCTGGTATCTGTATGGGGTGGCTGTGGGCGATTCGGTTAAACATCAGGCAGACCCCGGAGAGAAAATAGGCGAAAGCGAAAAAGGCGAGATCTTCTCGTTCGGTGGGTACAAAGTCACTCTCTATAAAGATGCGTGTGAGCGTTATTGGCATGCGCTGATTGGCGATAAGCCACTGGTTTACGTTGTGTGTAACGAGGAAGTTGAAAGCGACGAGCATGATTTGCCGATTGAACCGCTGGTGGTAACCATTGACTACGATGAAGCTGTTTCCCACGCTGAAACGGATAATCTTGTTTTATCCACCACCATTCCGGCCGAGTTGTACCGGTACATGGAAGCCTTCGTTTTGCATCACTATAAACCCAAGCCGTTTGAAAAACGAAAACGCAAAAAATGGGTTGAGAGTGCAGAGGGTCAGCAGTAATGAGTGATAGCGAAAAGTCAGGTCACGGATCATTCGTTGGTCGATGGTCGCAACGCAAACTTCAGCAGAAATCCGAGACGTCGAAGACCAAATCTGAGGCCTTGCCGGTCGATGAGGCACCCATCAATAATGTGCTTCTGCAGAATGATCTGTCTGGCACTGCTGTGCACCCGATGATTGTGCCGGAGCAAGTTGAGGCGGACTTATCCTCTGAGGAAGCTGTCGATGACTCATTAGCCTCAGCGCCTGACTCTGTCGATCAGACAACATCGGTATCAGATGAAGCTGAGGAAGAACCACTGCTCACCGATGCTGACATGCCTGATATTCAAAGCCTGACAGATAAAAGTGATATTAGTCCTTTTATGAATCGCGGTGTTTCAGCAGCACTTCGAAAAGCTGCGTTGAAGTATGTTTTCTCACTACCCAGCTACAACATCCGAGATGGTTTGAACGATTACGATGAAGATTACACAGTATGGGAGCCACTTGGCGACACAGTAACGTGTGACATGAAGTTCCACAAAGAACGAAAAGAAAAAGAACGTCTGGAACGCAAAAGACTGGAAGCAGAAGCAGAAGCAGAAGCAGAAGCAGAAGCAGAAGCAGAAGCAGAAGCAGAAGCAGAAGCAGAAGCAGAAGCAGAAGCAGAAGCAGAAGCAGAAGCAGAAGCAGAAACAGAAGCAGAAACAGAAACAGAAACAGTGG
>CALJNA010000167.1 GCA_937981955.1 uncultured Granulosicoccaceae bacterium | reverse complement strand
GTGTTCGAACACTTCAGTGGTCTCTTTTGCCAGCTCATTGTCATCAGCGTCAAGAAACGCAAGTGTGATACTGGCGTACTTGGCAACCTTGACACCGCATGACATTTTGTATGTCACGCCGGCTTCAATCGGTGTTGTGCGATACGCACACCCACCGGCATCGAGGTTTGAGACATCAATGGCGACTGAATCGACACCACAAGACTCCCAGGGAGTAGACAGGTTGGAACTGGTCAGTAAATCATCGCTAACCAGCTGCGATGCACTGGCGGTTGAGCCCACCAGATAGGCACCCACCAACAAGCTGGAAGCTAAAGTGAAAGGTCGTTGTTTTAACATAGTGTTATCCGTTGTTATGAGCACATTCTTCCGAGGTCATTGACTGACGCTGGTTGAGTGGCTTGCTGTCATGCTGTTTCCGGCCCATGTAGCCGTCGTGATGGGCCCAGATTCGACTGGGAACTAACAATCATCAGATTAGCCCTTGCCATTAACGTGCCGGATGCCGCTGTGCGGTTTGCGGAAGGTGTAATACTGTGTGACATGCGCCTGAAAGCCTGAACTGGCGCGCTTAGAAGTAATTAAAACCCGAGCTAAGCCTGCGCTAATTCTGGCTCTCTAGACTGATCTCACTCGCAGAAATGCAGAGCTAAAAATCAATCACAGGAGCTAAACCATGAAGAAAAATCTATCTACAGCCGCCGCCGCAGGTTCAGGTATTGTCGCCGTCACGATGCTCGGCGCTTTTGTACACGCAGACTCCCTAAACTATGCGGATTTGAGCTCGCTAGAGACCGATCTCTCACAGGCCGCGGTGGTTGCGCTGAATAACCACCCTGGAAAAATCATCGAAGCAGAACTCGAGATGGAACACGATCAGGCGATCTGGGAAATCGAGGTGGTTGATGAAAACAATCAGGTCACGAAGCTTGAGATAGATGGTCTTACCGGAGACATCCTTAAAACCAAAGCATCAGACGATCGCACACCGAATCTGGACAACATTACCGGCTTCAGTGAAGTCGCCTCACTGGTACAGGCGATCGAAAATGGCGAAATAGTAGAGATGGAGCTCGAAGACGAGGACGGTGACCTGATCTGGGAAATCGAGGTCGTCGATGCAAGCAACAAGCGATCGGAATACCGCGTAAATGGCCTGACAGGGGAGCTACTGTAACCGGAAAAAACAGGCTTGTCCGGAGTCGGAATATACAGTTTCTGGCTCCGGATAACGCATTAAATCAACAAATTTGAAGAATTAGTCCAATCCTAAGTCTGAGCTAATTTTCAACCCATAAACTGGTTACAGATACAAAAACGACCTTACTTTTACCGAAATAACAGGAAATAACGAACCATGATCAACAGCACAAACACAATCAACATTGACGGCACGGTTATCGATCACGAAGAGATTCGTAATTCATTCGATTTTAACAACGGCGACAAATTCACTCGCTGGGTTGTGCGGCCATTAGCCTTACTAACCGCAATTGGTATCGGTGTGGCGATGTTCTTTGCCAGCGCATTTCTAATCATGCTCTCACTTGCGATGCTGCCACTTCTAGCTGTTTCGATGTGGGCAGTTAAAACCAAAGTGGAACGAGATATCAACAAGCAGGAAATCGACGATACCGGGACGCCCGTCACTACGCAGGAATAGGACATTGCGCGTATTATTCATACCATGCGAATTTTGCTTGTTGAAGACGACCCACAAATCGGCTCAGCCATTGCCAGTGCTCTTGACGACGCTGGCATGGCAGCCGACTGGGTAACCGATGGCAACGCCGCTCTGGCAAGCGTCGATGCCGGCGCGTTTGAGCTAATACTGTTAGACATAGGCCTGCCAAAAAAAGATGGCCTTAGCGTATTAAAAAGCATTCGACAAAAACGCAATAACATTCCAGTCATCATTATCACGGCCAGAGATGCTGTGGAAGATCGAATCGCAGGGCTCGATTTGGGCGCTGACGATTATCTTGTTAAACCATTTCTGGTTGATGAATTACTGGCCCGACTACGCGCTGTCACACGCCGCCACTCTGGCAGCACGCAACCACTGTTATCCAACGCTGAATTTACGCTCGACCCTGCGGGTAAAGCGGTTACCTTTCAGGAGAACGATCTTGAATTAACCGGCAAGGAGTATCGCTTGTTACATTCATTGTTACTCACACCGGGACGTATTTTCTCCCGTGAAGAGCTGGAGGAAAAAGTGTACGGCTGGGAAGAAGAAGTCAGCAGCAATGCCATTGAATTCCTTATTCATGGCCTGCGAAAAAAAACCAGCAAGCAAGCCATAAAAAATGTACGCGGCATGGGCTGGATGGTACCTAAAGCGTGAGTCAGCCAGCAACACAAAATCCAAAACTGACACGGCGTTTAAAACGCGCGCTTCTGGCCACTATGCTAGCCGTATTGGTGCTTGCTACGATTGCAGCTGCCGTAACATCCTATCTTCAAGCCAGTGAAATCCAGGACGAAACCTTACTATCAGTTGCGCAGTTGGTAGAAACCAATCAGATGGACTCTCCAACGGATGACGATATTTTTGATGATGATCATCTGGACGACAGTGCGGTTCGAGTCTGGCAAATGGGGCGAAAAACTCGACGTGGTCCTGATGTAAACCATAAAATGAAAACCGGATTCCACACAGTACATGAGGGCGATGACTTTTGGCGCGTGTTCGTTACTGAGAAAAACCGTAGTGGTAAACAGTTTTTTGTTGCCCAGAAACTCAGTGTCAGCGCTGAACTGGCACTGAACAGCGCAAAAAATACGGCTATTCCACTGCTGTTATTGTTTCTTTTGGTTCCGTTACTGGTCACTTTTATCGTGCGCCATAGCTTCAAACCGCTTAATGTGCTCACCAGAAAGATTGCCAGTAGCGATTCCTTGCAACTGGATGCCGCCAATAAAAACGACATTCCCGTTGAAGTGCTGCCATTCGTTTCAGCGATAGACTCTTTGCTGGAAAAGAATGAAGCGTACAACCAGCGGCAACGTCGATTTATAGCTGATGCAGCCCATGAACTGCGAACACCTATTACCGCGCTTTCGCTGGAAATTGAAAACGTACAGTCTGCCAAAAATGAACATAGCCGACAGGAGCGGCAATCAGCTCTGGCTAAAAGTGTTGTGCGCTTACAAAGGCTGGTTAATCAATTACTGGACTTGGCACGTGCACAATCCGGCCTGTCAAATAACAACCAAACTATTAATCTAAGCAATATGGTTAAAGATCAAATTGGCGAGCTTTATCCTCTGGTGGACAGCAAACATATAGATTTACAGGTACTGCGCAACGAATCCGTTCACTTGGAAGACAATAACAATCAGATACAACACCTGATTCGAAATGCATTATCCAATGCCATTAAATTTGCGCCCGAAAGTGGCTGTATCAATATTGAGATTTATCAGGAAAATGGCGACGCTGTGTTTAGCGTGACTGACAACGGACCAGGCGTTACAGAAGATCAGCTTGAAAAACTACATCAACCATTTTACCGGCCCGATGGACAAGCCAGTGGAGACGGAGCTGGTCTTGGTCTGGCAATTTGCAATGAGATTGCAGTGCAGCTAAAAGGCAGGCTTACGTTTTCGAATATCTCGCCAAACGGGTTTAATTTTAACTACCGGCAAAAGCTTGCGACGCAATAAGCCAGGCAGATACTATTTTCTACCGCCTAATATTCCACGCAACAATAAAACGACTCCCAGTACTCCCGCAATCCACCCCCACCATGCAATGCCGGTTTGCGCCACTATTTGTGCACTGGCCACCAGTGAGGATGAGATGAGCAGAGCGCCGCCGGCTAGCGTATAGCGAACGGCACGAGTATCTGACACCGAGTGTGTTTTCCTCGGTGAATGAACCGAATGTATTTCAGCCTGATGTTTTCGACTCTGCATATAGTCATGCACAAGCATTGGCATGTGCGGCATTGCATCGAGAATCAGCGGTGCTTGTTCAACGAATTTATTGACCAGCGCTTTAGGTCCCCGACGCTCCATAACCCATTTTTCCAAATACGGTTTACCGGTCGCCCACAAATCGAGCTCGGGGTATAGCTGCCTGCCCAGCCCTTCAATATTTAGCAAGGTCTTTTGCAACAGAACCAATTGCGGCTGCACTTCCATTTCAAAACGACGCGCTGTTTGAAACAACTGCAGTAAGACATTACCAAACGAGATTTCAGCCAGAGGCTTTTCAAATATCGGCCCACATACGGATCGAATGGCCGCTTCAAAATCACTCACCCGAGTATCCGGCGGCACCCATCCCGAATCGACATGCAGCTGCGCAACACGTCGGAAATCGGAGCGGAAAAAGGCCAGCATGTTCTCACCAATGTAGGCGAGATCTTCATCTGTCAGCGAACCAACAATACCAAAATCTACCGACAGAAATTTCGGATAAGCCGGGTTGTCCTTCGATACGAAGATATTTCCAGGGTGCATGTCGGCATGGAAAAAGTTATGGCTGAACAACTGTGTATAAAAAATCTCGACGGCATGCTCGGCAAGCTTTTTCATGTCCATATTAATGGCATGCATAGCATCGATATCCCGTATGGGGATACCGGATATACGCTCCATAACAAGCACATTGGTGCGAGTGTAATCCCAGTAAATATCGGGTATGTACAGAATGTCAGAATCTTTAAAATTGTTTTTGAACACCATTCCATTGGATGCTTCATTAATCAGATTCAGCTCGTTATGAATAGTGTGATCATATTCGGTAACCACATCACGCGGTCTTAGTCGTTTCCCGTCGGGCAAAGTGAAGGCCGCCATGTCTGCCAACATGTACATTAGCGAAACATCACGATCGATCATCTTTTCGATGCCGGGACGCAATACCTTCACCACTATATCGGTTCCGTCGTGCATGACTGCACCATGGACCTGAGCAACCGATGCGGAAGCCATTGGACTGGATTCGAAATGCGCAAACAGTGAATCAACTGAATCACCAAGCGCCTCTTCTATTGTCTCTCTGGCGCTGGTATCGGAAAAAGGTGGCACCTGATCTTGTAGCAGCGCAAGCTGATCGCCAATATCATCAGGTAACAGGTCACGTCTTGTTGAAAGCATTTGGCCGAGCTTCACAAACACCGGACCAAGCTCTTCCAGGGCTAATCGAATGCGTTCGCCACGAGGCAGCTTACGTTCTTTGTCGCTCAACCATCGTGTTGGTGAAAGCAGAAAAACATGTCGTAACCAGTCGGCCTTGGTGTCTTTGAGGAACAGCGTTTCAAGGCCGTATTTGACCATGACTCTTTCAATGGTCAATAGTCTCGACAAACGCGAAATCATGATGATTTGGTCTTCTTTTCGAGTTGAGCCAATCGCGCCTCGATTCGATCGTGAAGCTCACGACATTCATCTACCTCAGAGCAGAATCGAGCAACCTCACTATTAGGAGCAAGCAGTTCTGCCTCCTCCTGCAAGTATTCACTGGTATTGGTTTTGAGCACTGAGCCTGTATCACCCAACCAGGCACTGAATTGAGAGCCAAAACGACCTAGCTGATGAGCGATGGCATCACCGGTAACGGGTGCGATGATTTCTGCAACGTCAATCTCAACGTCATTTATAAGATTGCGAAGTTGTTCTCCAGTTGCCATGTTTCCGGATATTTTTACGGCACCGGTATACATAGCGTCGTTACCGTTACGCAAAGACAACAAAGCAGTGGCCGATCCCGAGATGGTCGTGTCTGGCTCACCATCAAAGCCACCATCTACATCGATTTCACCATCGAGAACGATTAAATGAAACACGAGCTTGGGAGCAGTAACTTCAACTCTAATAACACTGCCTTCAATTGTCGATAGATTGCTGGCAGTATGCGGGTCGAGGCGCAACACGGTTGCAATGCCCTGCTCTATTGCAAAAGCCAGTGGAAGCGGTAAGTCCATGGCTAAATGATGGTTGCCAACAGGCAGTTAGCGAAAGGAATCTTCAAGCTAGACTTTGAAACCTTTGTGCAAAGCAACCACACCACCTGTCATGTTGTGATAGCTGGTTTTAAAAAAGCCGGCATTGTCCATCATGCCCTTTAGAGTTTCCTGATCGGGGTGCATGCGTATGGATTCTGCCAGATAGCGATAACTTTCTGCGTCATTAGCGACAAGCTTGCCCATAAACGGCAGCGCCGTAAAAGAATAAGCATCGTAGGCTTTACTTAATAGTGGTAATACAGGCTTGGAAAATTCCAGAACCAGAAGCCTGCCGCCAGGTTTTAACACTCGGTGCATCGACTCCAAAGCACGATCTTTATCAGTAACATTACGCAATCCGAACGCGATTGTTATGCAGTCGAATGAGTCGCTTTCAAAAGGAAGCTGCTCTGCATCGGCCAGTGTGTACTCTATATTGCCAACAATGCCTTTATTAGTCAGTCGTTCACGGCCAACACGCAGCATTGATTCATTTATATCTGCCAGAACAACACGGCCATCTCTTCCAACTCTGCGTGAAAACTTAGCTGCTAAATCTCCGGTGCCACCAGCCAGATCGAGCACATGCTGACCTGGTCGAACAGCAGACTGCTCTACGGTGTAACGCTTCCATACTCTGTGGATACCGAACGACATCAAGTCGTTCATGACATCGTATTTTTCAGCTACCGAATGAAACACCTCGCCGACCAGTCCTGACTTGTCATTCGAATCGACCGTCTGATAACCAAAATGAGTCTTATCGTTGTCCATCACTTAACCCTGCTCGCCAGCATGTTTATGACCAGCTGCTGCCAGTTGTTCCAGATACTTCTTCCAGTTCTGTTCATACTCCTGACCCAATTCGTACAAATACGGCCAGGTGTAGATGCCCGTGTCGTGACCATCATCGAAATGTATTTTAATAGCGTAGTTTCCGGCTGGCTCTAGCTTGTCTACTCCGACAAGCTCTTTGCCGACTTGCAGCTTTTCCTGTCCGGGGCTATGACCTCTGACTTCAGCAGACGGTGAGAACACACGCAAATATTCGCATGGCAAATTGCAACTGTATCCGTCATCAAACGCAAGCTCGAGCACCCGGCTTTTTTGATGCAACTTGATTTCTGTTGGTCTGGCCATGAAAACTGTTTTCCGTTTTGTTAAAGAATATATCGACTCAAGTCGACGTCTTTCACCAGGTCGCCAAGGTGAGCATCGACATAGTCTGCATTCACCTCAATAGAAGACCCGGCATTATCGGAAGCCTCAAACGATGCTGTTTCCAATAACCGCTCCATAACTGTGTGCAGTCGCCTTGCGCCAATATTCTCTGTGGTTTCGTTCACTTGCCAGGCAACTTCTGCAATGCGTCGAACACCATCGTCTGAAAAAGATAACGAAACTTGCTCAGTTGCCATTAAGGCCGTGGCCTGTTCTGTCAGCGATGCATCAGGTTCAGTCAATATACGCACAAAATCACCAGTGGTTAAAGCTGTTAGTTCAACACGAATGGGTAAACGCCCCTGCAGCTCGGGTATCAGATCTGATGGTTTGGAAAGATGGAACGCACCTGATGCAATAAACAGAATATGATCTGTTTTCACCATGCCGAATTTGGTCGACACAGTACAACCTTCAACCAACGGCAGAAGATCGCGTTGAACACCTTCTCGTGACACATCTGCATTTCCGCCTTGAGTACTGCCACCGCGAGCAACTTTATCGATTTCGTCAATGAAAACAATACCGTTCTGTTCAATATTTTCCAGCGCCTGAAGTTTAAGATCTTCATCGTCAACCAGCTTCATGGCCTCTTCATCTGTCGCCAGCTTCATAGCCTCTTTTACGGTGAGCTTGCGACTTTTGGTTTTTCCCGATCCACCCATATTCTGAAACAGGCCCTGAAGTTGTTGTGACATCTCTTCCATGCCCGGGGGAGCCATGATTTCCACACCAACAGGATTGGCACTGACATCTATTTCTATTTCACGATCATCAAGATCGCCTTCGCGTAGTTTCTTGCGAAATTTCTGCCGGGTACTGTTCTCTTCACTTTCGACAACACTGTATCCGGCACCGCCTCTGGGCGGAGGTAACAACGCATCGAGTATTCGTTCCTCAGCCGCATCTTCTGCTCGATGGCGAACACGCTGAGTTTCTCGTTCGCGCGTTTCTTTTAAAGCCACATCTGCCAGATCGCGAATGATGGATTCAACATCACGGCCAACATAACCGACTTCGGTAAATTTGGTTGCTTCAACTTTTATAAAAGGTGCGTTGGCCAACCGCGACAGCCTGCGAGCTATTTCGGTTTTACCAACCCCGGTAGGACCGATCATTAATATATTCTTGGGTGTAATTTCACTGCGCAAGGCTTCATCAAGTTGCATCCGGCGCCAGCGATTACGTAACGCAACGGCAACAGATCGTTTTGCGTCGTTTTGTCCGACAATGTGCTTATCGAGCTCTTGCACAATTTCTCTTGGTGTCATCTCGGACATGGTTCAGTCGTATTCCAGCGTTTCAATAGTGAGGTTGTTATTAGTATAAATACAGATGTCTGCCGCAGTTTCAAGACTGTATCTGACAATACTTTCGGCATCTAGCTCAGTGTGATCGAGCAACGCCCGGGCGGCAGATTTGGCAAAGTCGCCGCCTGAGCCTATGGCAATAAGACCTCGCTCCGGTTCAATCACATCGCCATTGCCGGTAATGACCAGAGAATTATGTGCATCTGCCACTGCCAGCAACGCTTCGAGCCGGCGAAGCATGCGATCGGTACGCCAGTCTTTTGCAAGCTCTACAGCAGCGCGTGTTAGATTGCCACCGTGCTCTTCGAGTTTGCCCTCAAAGCGTTCGAAAAGTGTGAACGCATCGGCAGTGCCGCCTGCAAAGCCTGCCAGCACCTGATTTTTATAAAGCCGGCGCACTTTTTTCGCATTGCCTTTCATAACGACATTGCCCATGCTGACCTGGCCATCGCCACCTATAACCACCTGATTGCCGCGGCGGAGCGAACAAATCGTGGTTCCACGGTACTGTTCCAACGGTAAACCTCCGGTATTTTACGCGTGTTGTCACACGTTTAAATAGACTTCTAGTTTAAACTGTTACCACGGTTTCAGTGGATTATCCTGTCCGGAAGTGGCTACTATTTCGAGCCATTCACTGTGTCCTAAGTTAATGTGAATCAATATGACAGCACTCATGTGCGAACATGACTAATTTCGAGCCACCAGGCAGACGAGGTACAGCTTGCCGATTTATTGACCTGTAATGCAGATTCCTGTCAGCAAAGTCGTCCAGTAAAACGAGCCGTAGAACTCTAAAACGTTGAACTCTGAAAGTTGAACCCAAAATAAGAACAGGTAAATGCAGCTGACCGTCCCACAACGCACTATCGCCGATACTCAAAGTTTTCCGGTGGAGCCGGAAGGTGTTAGTCGATGGCTGGGCAAGCTGAACCCAACCAAATCAACCAACGATGCAATGGAAGTGTATCGAGGGTTACGTCACAGCAATAGACTGCACAACGATCTGAACCGACGTCGGTCGATCATCGCCTGCTTCATACCGACACTACGCGAACTGAACAGTTCGCTACTGGAAATCTGTCAGGCACAACCGCTTCCACTGACCGCCGAGTTTCAACGCAGCGCGCAATTGCTTGACGGATTGCTTAGAGAAGAAGCATTCACATTCAAAATATTGTTAGCAGACAGCCCGCAACCACGTGCCGATGATATCCGGCGAGCAATGCAAGCATTAGTACGTCAGGCAGAAGCTCGCGTTCTTAACTATCGAAATATTCCGGAGTCGCTGCTGACTGATGCCAATCAACTGTTCGAGCTAGCAGAGGAATTTTCGCTGCTGGACAGCAACCAGGACGAACAGACTCGCACCACCGCTGATCACTACAAATACATATTGTTACTGACGCTGGCTGACTGCCGACAACATCGCGTTAGACAACTAAGCCCATTGCTTGAATTCTTGCAGAACAATGCAGCCACCATTCGTATTAGAAAAAAAGCATCTAACGAATCAGGCCGCTCGTACAACTATGCGTTGCACCTTAAACACGGCACCCGCCCGGTTCCGGCCACCTCTTTGGTGACCGACTCTCACAAATACGTACGTTGGTTTAACCTGACCAATCTTCTGACGCGTATAGATATTCAGCTTGCGAAATCCCGATCACAAGAGACCCCTTTGCTCGGTTCAGAATCTTTAGACCGACAAACGTTCGCGCGCATGCGGGTCACGTTTGCTCGCAGCCGGGAACGCCGTACACAACGAGCAATCAAGCACGAAAAAAAGCTCGTTTTGCTTGGGCACAAGGCAATCTGTGCCCACCTGCTTCTGGGCGCGGCGAAAGCTGCCAGCCTGCTGGCGGAGAAGTCCAGCGATGATCTTGCCGCAAGTTACGAAGCCATGGACCGCGCATCGGACATCATGGGTTCGCATGAAGAAAGTCACTGGGTTATGTTGAATCACAGTGAACAAGGGGCTGCGTTTTTCAACCATAACTGTCGTTCAGGTATGGTTCAAGTGGGCGAACTTGTCAGTATTGAAACAGCTAATTCGCAGCAACACAGCACAACCGGCAAGTCGAGTGCTCACATTGGAGTGGTTCGATGGGTTATTGCCAGCGAAGGGAGCGCCATTCGTATGGGCGTTGAATTTCTTGCTAAAGGCGTACTGCCAATTGGTATATCACGCGCTCACAGCAACGACATTGTTTCAGACAATGCCATGATCATTGCCTGCAAGGTTAAAGAGTCCGTATTGCAAACCATTCTGCTGCCAGCCTATTTGTACCAGCCTGGTGATCGACTACACGTTACTCTGAACGGGAAGTCCAGACACGTGAAGTTGAATCAACCACTACAAAACAACGGATTATTCAGTCACTTTTCTCTGCAGGATAACTGATCTGTTTACGTTGTATACACACCGCAACCTGTCCAACAACGCCCATTACATAAAAATTCGTATATCACCCGAGCTTTCCAGTATTACGGCTTAAGTGCAGACTTTAGTTCCGACACCTCGTTTCTTAGTGAGCGCAGCTCGGAAATAATAAGTTCATTATTATCGATCATTTTTCCACGTTCCTCGCTTGCTGCTGATTCGTGCTCAGATTGCATGGCATCAACGATGACACCTATAAACAGGTTAAGAACTGTGAAGGCAGTTAAAATAATAAATGGGACGAATAGTATCCAGGCTAACGGGTATACGTCCATTACCGGCCTGACTATTCCCATAGACCAGCTCTCCAGCGTCATTACCTGAAACAACGTATACGCAGAAGAACCCAGAGAACCAAACCACTCTGGAAACGCATCACCGAACAGTTTTGTCGAGATAACAGAGAACACAAAAAATATTAAGCCTATTAAGCAGACAATGGATGCCATGCCCGGCATTGCCCCGAGTAACCCGGCAACGACTCGCCTCATTGCCGGAACAGCAGATACCAGGCGCAGCACTCTCAAAATTCGCAATGAACGCAAGATTGAAAGAGAACCCGAGGAAGGCAGTAAAGCAATTGCTATAACAAAAAAATCAAACAATCGCCACGGGTCTCGCCAGAAGCCTCGAAAGTCAGCGATCAACCTAAGCGCCAACTCCAGTACAAAAATGCTTAAAAATATTTTGTCAATCAGCATTATCCAGTTTCCAGCAAATCTCATTGCCGTATCACTGGTTTCAAGCGCCAGCGTAATCGAGTTGATTATGATCAGACATAGAATAATATTCTCAAAATGAGGCCACTCAAGTAATCGATTTATTTTTTGTTTCATCATTGCTTTGGAAAAGAGTATTTGTCTTCTTAGCTACCTAGGCTGTTAACCATTCATGAGCAACTTCATTAATCCGGATAACAGCCTGGTTTTTAAGTTTTCGTTCCGGTGTAATTGCGTAGAACGTTTCGGAAACACCTTGTGCGATACCGATTAATTGAGCGTTGTACATACTCTCAATTTCATTACTAATAACCGATGGAGCAGGAAACACCCCATTTCCGGCTGCTCCAAACATTTTTAAAAGAGCGACATCGTCAAACTCTGCAATAACATGGGGACGAATTTGATTGCTTGCAAACCAGTCAGACAAGTTCCGCCTCAAATTCGTATCTGCAACCGGCAGTAGAAATGGCGCTTTATCGAGAGATCCTGGAAAATTGTTTATCAATTTTCGAGAGCGCCTTTTTTGCATGAACAATCCAACTTCGCTCTTGCCCAGCAGGTGGTTATATGCCTTTATTCCAAGTCCTGCAGGCAATGAGCGATCTGATAGCACCATATCGATTTTGTGAAGCGCTAACTCTCCTAGCAGCCTGTCGAGACTTCCTTCCTGACAGACCGGTTTCACCGGAGTTGTAAGAGATAACAGTGGTTCAATTATGCGATAAGCTATTAGTTTAGGAATAGAGTCCACTATTCCAATAGTAATCGATGTAGAAATATCTCCGCGCTTTTCCTGCATCTGTTGTGCAAGCTCAGCTCCGAGCGAGAAGATTTCATCTGCATAGTTTTTTACCAGCTTCCCGGTATCAGACAGTACCAACCCTCGCCCCACACGATGAAAAAGTGGTTCACCAATGTGATCTTCAAGCAGCTTCAACTGACCACTTATGGTTTGTGGCGTTAAATTAAGATGATCGCACGCTCGTGCAATACTCCCTTCTCGAGCTACCGTCCAAAAATACAACAGGTGGTTATAGTTCAGATGTCGCATATTTTTTCCTGTGTTTTTGCAAAAGCAGACAACAAATCCATATCGCAACGCAAACTACAAATACATTGAATGCATCGAGAGCTAAACATTGCCTGGCTGTATTGCCCAAGATTCCTGAGTTTTTCATCCTTACTCAATAGTTCGTTTTTTACGATATATTAGTCAATTAAATACGACTTTATCGTATTGGCAGATTGCCGATATTATGAATTATATTCATCTATTAAGAGGTAATTCGTGCCCAAGAACGCTCTACGTCGATTTATTCGGTTGGAATCAGCCGCGGGAATACTACTGTTTCTGGCAGCAGCTGCATCAATGCTTGTCGCTAACTCGCCACTGGCAGAACAAATGTCCTCCATGTTAAACGCGCGTGCAGCTGTCATCGTGGGGGCTTTGTCCATCGATAAGTCAGTGTTACTTTGGATCAACGACGGGTTAATGGCCGTTTTTTTTCTGTTGGTCGGATTAGAATTAAAACGCGAAGTACTTGAAGGTCAGCTATCGAACCGAAGTCAACTTGCCTTACCTGTTGTTGGAGCTTTTGGCGGATTTGTCCTTCCAGCACTGATTTTTGCGCTGCTAAACTGGGGTGACCCTACTGGACTAAAAGGCTGGGCTATTCCTTCGGCAACCGATATCGCTTTTGCGTTGGGTGTGCTATCTCTTTTCGGCTCCCGAATACCACTTTCTATAAAAGTATTTCTCGCATCGCTTGCCATTATTGATGACCTTGCTGCAATAGTTGTTATTGCATTGTTCTACACCAGCGAACTATCCATACATGCTTTGAGCTTCGCAGCCGTTGGTATTGTAGCGCTTACTATAATGAACATCTTAAGCGTTACTCGCATCGCTGCCTATATTCTTGTGGGTGTTTTCATTTGGGTTGCGGTACTAAAAAGCGGAATACACGCAACACTTGCAGGCGTGATCGTGGCCCTGGCAATACCAATGAAATCGAAAGCGGCAGCAATAGCATCAGCTGGTGGTGAAAGACCATTACGCAGTGAATCGCCACTGCGTACACTTGAACATCTGCTTCATCCTTGGGTTAGTTATGCGATCTTGCCGCTGTTCGCTTTTGCCAACGCAGGCGTTTCTTTGCAAGGCATAACTGTTCAGATGCTTTTCAATCCAATAACACTGGGCATTGCTGTTGGTTTGTTTGTGGGTAAACAAATAGGAGTATTCGTGCCGATTCTAATAGGACTACGTTATAAACTCCTGAAAATGCCAGAGGGCTCAAACCTTCTAATGCTATACGGGACAGCCCTTACCACAGGCATTGGATTTACCATGAGTTTCTTTATTGGCTCACTGGCCTATGAAAATCTTGATCAGGCTTATGCCAATTCTATGAAATTAGGTGTCCTGGGCGGTTCACTTCTCTCTTTGATCACGGCCTTAGTAGTGCTTTGGCTGAGTACAAGAGAAACCCGGCAGCCCGTGCTGTCAGGATGAATAAGTTTCGGTGACCTTAACTAGCGATGTACAAGCCTACACACCCTTAACATGGGTGTGTAGTTTTAAGATCGTGGAAGGTTATATTCTGAAAGTGCGGTAACGCTAACTCTCTTCAGTGACCTTGCTGCGCTTCGCTCTTGGATGCGCCTCGTCATACACTTTGGCAAGATGCTGAAAGTCCAGGTGGGTGTACACTTGCGTGGTACTGATGTCTGCATGACCGAGCAGCTCCTGCACAGCGCGTAAATCACCGCTGCTTTCCAGTAAGTGACTGGCAAACGAGTGGCGCAGCATATGCGGATAACAATCCCGGTTAAGCCCTTGTGATTCAGCTAACTTTTTCAGTCGCATTTGTACGGTACGGGGCGCAATGCGTTTTCCTCTCGAGCTCAGGAATACTGCCTTGTCATCAGCACCTGGGGTCATGCGACGATAGCTCAACCATTTGTTGATGGCTTCGACAGCGTGTTTACCAACCGGCAAATCGCGCACTTTTCCACCTTTACCGGTAACCCGGACCTGCCCGACGCTTAAATCAAGATCAGCCAGATTCAAACCAACTAATTCAGCCAGACGCAGACCCGACGAGTACATGAGCTCAAACATCGCAAGATCACGACAGATCATCGGATCACTAAGGTTCTGCGATAACAATCGACTCACTTCGTCCGGGTCGAGTGTTGCTGGCAATGCCTTTTTATCTTTCGGAGCAAGAATGTCAGATGCCGGATTGACCTCGCAGCGACCAAGCTTCATCAAAAAATTATACAAGCCACGTACGGCGGATAAGCGCCTAGCAAGACTTCGACCGGCTATTCCTTCACGGTGCTGTTCAGCAATAATCGAGCGCACATCTCCACCGGTTATTGCCTGCCAACTGTCTATGCCACGGTTTGTAGCAGAACGCGCTATGGCTTTCAAATCACGTGCGTAGTTACTAACCGTATGGGGCGAGCAACGTCTGGCGACCCGCAGGTCCTCCAGATAATCATCAATCGCAAGATCGAAGTTGGACATCGGTCTTCTCCAGTTAAGTGAGGGTATCAACCCGTCGACTAAGTACCTCGCCGAGTTGATTCAGGAACATCACCCCTTTCCCAAGAGCAAACCGTGATTCATCTTTGCTGGCCAGAACCACAAGCCCAAGCTTGCGGTTGTGGATTAGTGGAATCACTGCTGCCGATGCAACGTCTTCTGCGTTTGCACCAAATATTAATTGTTTTTGAGCGTCACCGAGCTGGCCACATCGGGTTTCGCGTTTTTTGAAAATATCGCTGAACAAGGCCACACCCGGATCTTTCTCGGGTAGTAGCAAGTAATCTGCGGCTGGCTCTTCCTGCTCGTCTGACGAGATCAGAACCACACGCACGTCATCGGCATTAAAATTCGCCAGAAGATTATCGCGTGTCAGATTAACCACATCATCCAGTGACGAGGCGGTGATAATGTCTTGAATCAGTCGGTGTAAACGTTGATGCAGTTGCTCATTTTCACGAGCCACATTGATAAGGTCACGCAGGCTGTTTTCGAGCGTACAGCACTTGTTGCGCAGCACACTGACCTGCTTTTCGATCAAAGAGACCGCCTGTCCGGTATGGTGAGGTATCGTCAATCGCGGAAGCACCTCAGAGTGCTGATTGAAGAAATCCGGATTCCGCGTCAGAAACTTCAGTACAGAGTCTGCGTTTGGCACTTCGCGGCGCTCAGTTTGTTCGACTTGCATATCTACATTCTTGTTTGGCCCTCAAAGACTGTAGAACATGCGCCAGTCATTTCAATCGAACTATTGAAATCTTCCCAGACTATTTTTAACGGGCCACCAAGTAAGGTCACATTCACTGTTTTGTCAAGTAGACCTTGTTTATGGCCTATAGCCACCGCTGCGCAAGCGCCAGTGCCACATGCGCGCGTCTCCCCGACACCTCGTTCAAAAACGCGTAAACGAATATTCCCGGAATCGATAATTTGCATGAATCCCACGTTGACTCGATTCGGAAACAGTGGGTGCGACTCCAACAACGGCCCAAGCGTTTGTACATCTGCGGTGTCGACATTGTCGACTTGCATGACAACGTGTGGATTTCCAATGGCCACTGAACCCACTTTCAATTCCTGTTCATTAACCGTGATGGAGTAAAATTTCTGCTCTTCGTCCACATTAAAAGGGATATTGGCCGGAGTGAAATCCGGTACGCCCACTTCGACCGTAACATCGCCATTATCGAGTAAATGCAAAACGATTAAGCCGGCAGTCGTATTGACCCGTATGGACTGGCTTTGTGTCAGGCCTTTATCTGATACATAGCGTGCAAAACATCGCGCGCCATTCCCGCAGTGCTCTACTTCACCGCCATCAGCATTGAAAATGCGATAGTCGAATTCAGCCTCTGTCACTGACGGTGAATCGATGACCAGCATTTGATCGAAGCCGATTCCAGTGTGTCTGTCACTTAGTTCGCGTATACGATCAGCTTTCAGATCCAGGTTGCCTTGCAGGTTATTGATAACGATAAAATCGTTACCCAAACCATGCATTTTTGTAAATTCGAGAGTTGACATAAGACACCCAATTCTCGCTAAACAAGAAAACCGAACGAGACCGACAAACGATTCAGTCGCACATTCATGGCAGCAAAGACTCACTGGCAAAAAGACTTTCAACATCTTCTCGCTCACGCACAATGTAGGCATCATCGCCACTGACCATAACCTCAGCTGCCCGCGCACGCGTGTTGTAGTTAGAGCTCATAACAAAACTATACGCACCGGCAGACATAACAGCCAGTACATCACCTTGCTCAATGGCCAAAGTACGATTTTTTCCAAGGAAATCTGAAGACTCGCAAATTGGTCCCACAACATCGTATTCCTGTTCGGGTGCATTGCCGGGCTCAACAGGCTCGATAGATTGCCAGGCACTATATAAAGCCGGTCGAATAAGATCATTCATTGCCGCATCGACTACGGCAAAGTTTTTATCACCGTTTCGCTTTATGTATTCGACTCGAGTCAGTAAAACACCTGCAGGACCCGCGATATACCTTCCCGGTTCAACAATAATTTCCAGCTTGCGTTCACCTATTGCGTCTATTACACACTTCGCCCATTCGGCGATATCCAACGGTGTTTCATCTTCGTAGCATATGCCCTGTCCACCGCCGACATCCAGATGGGACAACTCAATACCCTCTTTAGCCAGTGCATCGACAAGTGATATCAATCTTTGTAAGGCATCCTTATACGGGTTGATGCTTGTTAACTGTGAACCGATATGGCAATCCATGCCCTGTACATCAATCGCATCCAGTCCATCTGCCTTCTTATATACGGCAGGTGCATCCTCCATACTGATACCAAACTTGTTCTCTTTTAAGCCGGTTGAAATATAGGGGTGTGTCTGTGCATCAACATCAGGATTAACACGAATTGAAATTGGAGCGACGACACCCATGGCCTCGGCAATCTCTGCTAAACGATCAAGCTCTGCCTCAGACTCGATATTGAAACAACGAATGCCCACTTCAAGCGCTTCAGTGAGTTCTGCCCTTGATTTGCCCACACCCGAAAATACAATTTTTTCGGGTTCACCGCCTGCTGCCAGTACACGTTTTAGTTCGCCACCGGAAACAATGTCAAACCCGGAGCCGAGCCGTGCGAGCACATCAAGCACGGCCAGATTCGAATTTGCTTTAACCGCATAACAAATAAGATGTGGGTGTTTTTCCAGCGCATCGGCAAAACTCTGCCAGGCACTTTCCAATGCTTCACGACTGTAGACAAACAACGGCGTACCAAAATCTTCTGCCAGCCGTGAGCAAGCATAACTTTGAGCGAACAACGTACCGTTGCGTCGATTAAAATGTTCCATGGTGATTAACTGCGGTTACTGTGCGGTTTCAGGTGAATTGGCTTTTTTCTTCTTTTCGTCTTCTGTGTCTTTGTCTTCTGTGTCTTCTTCGCCATCACGAGTCGCAGAGTTGTCAGTGCGTTGCCCAAGCTCATTGAGTAATGTTTTCTGCTCTTCGGTTAACTCAACCGGTTCCAGAAACAGGTCGCCTTTATTTCCACAAGCAACCAGCGCAAGGCTTAAAGCCAATGCAGGTGATACCCGACGCACAAAAAATAGACTCCTGGAGACAACATTCATGTTGAAAACATCTCGTGGTGCAACGATTAGAGTATACTCCGACGCGGCCCCAGCACACATCTATTCATAATTCTCATGACCAAATTACTCGAATTCATCGAGATTGAAACTGGTGAAAACATCGAATACAGCGTTATCTGGCTGCATGGTCTCGGTGCAAGCGGTCATGACTTCGAACCCATTGTGCCTGAACTGAAGCTGCTAGCCCGACCCGGCATCCGATTTTTGTTCCCACACGCGCCAATCAGACCGATAACCGTCAATGGTGGTGCGGCCATGCGTGGCTGGTACGACATTACCTCACTCGATTTCGAATCGCGGCACCAGGACGATGCGGGGATTGCCGAGTCAGTGGCCGCAGTGGACGATATCATTGCCAGTGAGATTGCTCGCGGCATCGATGAGTCCAATATTGTTCTTGCCGGATTTTCGCAAGGTGGTGCGATTGCATTGCAGGCGGGGTTGACCTTGGACAGAACACTTGCCGGTGTAGTTGCATTAAGTACCTACTTGCCGATGACCACAGAAACACTGGCCGAAGTTCCGTCCTTGAAAATGAGCATGCCGATATTCATGGCGCACGGTACGCAGGACGATGTGATTCGAGTCAATATAGCCGAAGAGTCACGCGACAAACTACAGGTTCGCGATGCATCGCTGGAATGGCACACATACGAGATACCGCACAGCGTTAGCAACGAAGAGGTTGACGACTTGTCGTTGTGGTTTAAACGTCTGTTCGGTATGTAGTACTTAACCTGTCACGGCCACGTTTAACCGCACTGCGCACTTGCGATGGTGCGGTACCGCCAATATGATCCCGGCTACCAACAGAACCTTCCAGGGTTAGCACATCGAATACATCTGCCTCGATCTGATCGCTGAACTGCTGTAGTGTTTCGATAGACATTTCACTAAGGTCGCAATTATTCTCCACACCGTGCCGTACCGCAAGGCCGACTACTTCATGCGCGTCTCTGAAAGCCATGCCCTTTCGTACCAGATAATCAGCCAGATCAGTAGCGGTTGAAAAGCCTTTACTAGCTGCATCACGCATCACTGATTCGTTAGCCTCGATAGCGGGAATCATGTCTGCAAATGCGCGCAGGCAACCAAGCAAGGTGTCAACCGAATCGAACAGCGGCTCTTTGTCTTCCTGGTTGTCTTTGTTATACGTTAATGGCTGACCTTTCATTAGTGTGAGTAATGACACCAGATTGCCATTAACCCGACCGGTCTTTCCGCGAACAAGTTCCGGCACATCGGGGTTTTTCTTTTGCGGCATTATCGATGAGCCCGTGCAAAATCGATCGGGCAACTCTATAAAATTGAACTGCACCGAAGTCCACAACACCAACTCTTCAGACATACGAGATAAGTGCATCAGGCAAGTGGCAGCAGTAGAGCAGAACTCGATAGCGAAGTCACGATCGCTGACGGCATCAAGTGAGTTTTCGCATACATCAGAAAAGCCAAGCATTTCACGAGTAATCTGACGATCGATTGGGTAGGAAGTGCCGGCCAGTGCCGCAGCCCCCAGTGGCAACTTGTTAAGGCGTTTACGAGTATCGGCAAGTCGATCAAGATCGCGTAACAGCATTTCGAACCAGGCCAGTAAATGGTGGCCAAAGGTAACTGGCTGCGCCGTTTGCAAATGAGTAAAGCCGGGCATTATCGTCGCGTTATACCGGTCGGCCTGATCAAGCAAGCCATGCATTAATCGCGTTGCTTCTTTCGCAATTTCATCACACGCATCACGCAGGTATAACCGGATATCAGTAGCAACCTGATCGTTACGCGAACGTCCGGTGTGTAAACGCTTACCGGCATCGCCTATGTGCTCCGTCAGCGCTGCCTCTATGTTCATGTGCACATCTTCCCGGGACACCGACCAGTTAAATCGACCCGCAGCTATATCAGTTTCGATTTTATCCAGCCCTTTGTTAATGCTGGCCAGATCGTCTGCGCTGAGCACACCGACTTGAGTAAGCATGTGCGCGTGCGCACGCGAGCCTGCGATGTCCTGACGATAAAGTCTTTTATCGAAGTTCACTGATGCTGTGAACGATTCGACAAAAGCATCGGTGTCTTCATCAAAACGGCCACCCCAAAGCTTTCCCGTGGTGGCGTTGGTACTTTTAGCTGGCTTTTCAGGCGATTTCATAGCTCTGGACAATATAGAAGTGCAGTCGACCACGTATACTAACAAGCTTTACCGCAACTGCTGCGTTCTTATGTCCGACACCATCCGTATCGCCACCAGACAAAGCCCCCTTGCGCTATGGCAAGCAGAAACCGTTCGCAATCAATTAATCGAATTGCACCCTCATTTACATATCGAACTGGTGCCTCTGAGTACCGAAGGTGATCGTAAACAGTCTGTTTCTCTGTCGAAAATCGGAGGTAAAGGATTGTTTTTGAAGGAACTGGAAACTGCGCTGTTAAATGAAACAGCTGATATCGCAGTACATTCCATGAAAGATGTCACCGCACACTTACCCGATGGCCTTGAAATCAGCACCTTGCTCGAACGTCATAACCCGGCCGACGCGCTGGTATCAAATAAATATGATTCAATTGAATCTTTACCCGACAATGCAGTCATCGGCACGTGCAGCCCAAGACGTCAAGCGCAGCTCCTTCACTACAACCCCACGTTCAAAATTGTGGAGCTTAGAGGCAATGTTGGAACCCGTCTGAAAAAGCTTGACGATGGACAATTCGATGCAACATTGTTGGCTTGCGCTGGTCTCGAACGACTCGGCCTGGAAAGCCGGATAGCCCAACCCATTTCCGTTGAACATTGTTTGCCCGCGGTTACGCAGGGCACTATTGGTGTGGAGGTGCGCACCGGCGATGATCAAATCAAAGCGCTGCTCTCTCCATTGAATCATGAAGAAACCGTATACAGAAGTACCGCCGAACGAGCGTTCAGTGCCAGGCTCAATGGCGGATGTTCCGCTCCAATAGCCGCATTCGCCCACGTTGAAGGTAATCAGGTGAGCATATCAGCAAGGGTTATCGAACTCGATGGAAGCAGGTTACTTCAAACCAGTGGTAGCGCAGCATTGGCGGATGCACATGAATTAGGCACCGGCCTGGCAGTTGAATTACTTGAGCAAGGAGCGCAAGATATACTAGACAACGCTGAGCACGGAGTATCCAGTTGAATGAGTCGAAAACCAGAGTAAGAGTACTCGTTACCCGCCCCAAACATCAGCAGTCCCGCTTTCTTGAAAGTTGCGCCGAAGCCGGACTGGATACTGTCACACTTCCTTGTATAGATATTCTGCCAGTCGAATGCAGCATTGATGAAAACGATATAAGCGATGCTGAACTCATTTTTTTTACTAGCCGCAACGCGGTTGAATTTGCTCATGATATAAAACCCCTGCCGTGGAAAGGCGCTGCTGTGTATGCCATTGGTAGGGCAACAGAACGTGTACTCGGTAAACTCGGTCAGGAACTGGTTCATCCTCCGGTTGAACCTTACACCAGTGAAGCCTTTATCGAGTGGTATGAAAATCAAACACCGGTTAAGTCCGCACTGATCATCAAGGGCATGGGTGGACGTGATCTGATCGAAACACATTTACAATCAGATCAGGTTGATGTTGTAGTTAAACCGGTATACAAGCGAGTCACTCCTGTGGTCAGTGATGCTGAGCGACAGCGTGTTTTTGTAGATACGCCACCACACATCATCAGCATTACCAGTGACGATGTTTTGCGTAATCTTGTCAACATTGCAGGTCCGGCATACGCCGATGTATTACACGCGACGCAACTGGTGGTTAACAGTGAGCGCTGCGCCGAACTAGCCAACCGCCTTGGCTTTGATCACTATCCGAAAATTGCTCATCCGCCAGGTGATGTAGGACAGATGGCTGCCATACTCGAATGCATTCCCTCAATGCAGAATTAGTCGCATACATTTTTAGCAGCTGTCAAAGAGGCCGTATGAGCTGATATTACGCGCTCAATTCACAAGCCCACTGCCATTAAACTACATAACAATCGCGCAAAAAAAAGGCGCCGATAAACGACGCCCTTTTCCATAAACCGAATGGTTATTCGGTATTACTGTGCAATCACTTCAACACGACGGTTTCTTAGTCGGCCTTCAGGCGTGCTGTTAGTGTCTATTGGCTGAGTTTCACCAAAAGCCTGTGCATCCATTCGTGATCTGGAAATTCCGCGAGATACCAGA
>CALJNA010000166.1 GCA_937981955.1 uncultured Granulosicoccaceae bacterium | reverse complement strand
TGTCTGGGTAATGACCTCTGGTGATGTATTGAACGCCGAGGAGCAAGCTGCGTTTGAACGTTATATTCAATCGGGTGGTGGTTATGCTGGTATACACGCGGCGAGCTTTACCGAATATGAGTGGCCCTGGTATGGTGAGCTCGTGGGTGCGTATTTTGACGCTCATCCGGAAGTACAATTAGCCACGCAGGATGTCGAGGACGGTGCGCATCCCTCAACTGCACATCTTGGCCTTCGATGGACGCGTACAGACGAGTGGTATGACTATCGGACAAACCCACGTGCACGTGTGAATGTGCTGTTAACGCTCGATGAAGAATCTTACACAGGCGGCAGGATGGGCGCTGATCATCCAAGCGCGTGGTATCACGAATACGATGGCGGGCGGTCCTGGTACACGGGCGGTGGACATACCGAGGCCAGTTACTCTGAACCGGCATTCCGTACTCATTTATTGGGTGGCATGCGTTACGTGGCTGGGCACACTACTCAGTAGTGTGCCCAGTTTCAGCTCTGCGTTCGCTGCCGATCAAAGTGAAGATGACGCCGTTTTTAGTACCCGACTAAGGTACGGGCATGAAAATCAGAAACGATCTATCTTCATTTTGAGTATTGCAATCGTTTCTGGAAACCAAGTATAAATCGTCTTCCGTGAAATGAAGCTCTTGGAAATGACCACTGTTAAAGTCCAGGCCAACTGCGCAAAAATCGCCGATGTCAAATGTTGAATTTTTTACATGGGATATAGGGTCATAGAGCATTATATCGTCTCCATTCGATGCAGCGAATATTGCGCCGTTACCAGAGAACTCGAAATACATTAGTTCGAAAGGGGAAGACTCCCATGCACCATTCGCAGCTTGCAAATCAGTGGCGTTAAGATCGTGAACTATATCGTTTTCATCAAAGAGAATAACAGCTAATTGCTGACCGTCCGGGGATATTTTAAATTCTCTAAACGTACCACTCAGGTCGCTTTTTACTTCAAGAGACTCTACCTGTCCTGAAGAATCAAGTCGGTACCGATTTACATCCAGGATAGAACCGACAATAAATTCGTTGTTCAACGGATTTACTTTCATTGCACTGCCTGCGATTTCACCGTGTGATACTGGCATGTCGTCACTACCCATTGAATTTAAGTTGTAAAGAATATCTAAATGAACAGGGTATCGGGTAACAAAGTAGACAAGGTCTCCATTTGAACCTAACGATAGCGCCCTTGAATCCAGACGCACTTCAGTTTGAGCGCCGGTGTTCAGATTTATCTTTACCAATTTTTCAGCCATGGCGAACGACACGTACAACGAGTTTGTGGACTCGATATAGGCTAGCTCATAGGGTTTGGCGTCGAGTTCGAAATAATTCAGCACAGCTTGAGCATCTACATCCAAATGTACGATTTGATTCTTATGTCCGTCTGCAATATAAACGCTTTTAATGCTCTGAGCGTAGTAGCTCTGTATGTCCTGCCACCAGTACATCGTGCCATCTTTAGATGTTTGTTCGGCTGCGGGTATAACAGGAGCCGGTGCCGGGTCTGGGATCTCTGGTGATTCAACGAAAAACAGTACCGATTTCTCATCGTTGTTTCCGCACACTTGTCGAGCAAAAACAGCTTTGCTATCTGCGCTAAATCTAACGATTTCTATGTTTGGATCATTGAGAGAGCAAATGTTGGTATCAAGATCATAAGTTATAAGCAAGTTGTGGCGATTGGCATCAAAAACTTTTAGTTCATGAAGATTTGTACTTGCGAACAATTCACCCGAAGCAGAGAATTCTCCAGTACCCGGAGATAATCCTACAACCCAGGCGCCATTGGTGATGTTTATATCGGATGTAGATAGATCTGAAATTGCCCACCCATTATGAATGCTCGAAGCAGTTGATACAGCCAGTTTATCTCCATTCGGTGATGCAGATAAATCCCGTGCGTTGCCTAGAAAATTTCTGTTGGATTGAAGCTCAGTTACCATGCCTGACGAATCCATGGCATAGCGATGAACGATAGTCGTACTTTTCGTACCTACCGCGTATATTTCACCACTGACCGGATTTATCTCAATGAGATCACCGTTTACCATGCCGTGATAAGTGAGTTCATCATCATCACCGATAGAATGTAATGCTTTCGCAATTATTAGACTGCCGGGTGCTTCATCGGCGGTATAGTAAACACGATCGTTGTGAGTAACCAGAGATAGTGCTGGTTGACCTATGAGGATAATAGATACCTCGCCAGTATCAAGATCGATTTTCGCCAGCTTACCGGCCGTTTTAAAGGCTACATAAAGGGTATCTGTAGCTTCCAGATACGCAATTAAAGTTGGCTTGTCAATTAATTGAAAACTCTCTATCTCAACGTTATTTTGTGCGTCGAGATGCAATATTCTATTTTGCGATTGATCGGCAACGAAAACACTATTAAGGCTTTTGGCAAAAAAGTCTCCGCTTTCCTCCAGTTCGAAGTGTCCCGCTGAAAGCGTAAAACCTTCGAGTGCTGTGGCAGTGTCGCCACCTGATTCATCATTTGTACTTGCGTCCGTTTCTGATTCTGATTCTGTATCTGATGTGTCTTCAGCTGATGGCTCTTCAATGACCGGTTCCTCAACCGACCAGGAATAGAGTAAATTTGAACGCGATACCTCGCCATTCGAACCCGTAACTGCCAATTCAAATTTCAGCAGCTCTGAGTTTATTTCCGGAGAAGCGACGAATGATGCTGTTGCCGAGTTAGCGTTAGCCAATGCAACCAATGGTTGATCAGTACCCAGTTGGCTCCACTGATAGCTGGTTATTTCACCATCTTCAACATAGCTGGCGCTACCATCAAGAACGATAACGTTACCGACCGTCTGGTTTCTGTCTAAGTTAGTGCCGGTAAATAGAATAACTGGTGAAGTTGCCGTAGCGGTGTTGTTACCGGCGGTAGTTCCTGCTGGAGCGCTGGTTGCGACTAATCCACCGCCGCTTTCGGTATTGGTGCCAGTCTGATCGGTGCCAGCTTGGGATGTGTTACCAACGCTATCGGGAACAGACGCTTGTGAATTATCTGTGGTTGGATTTGCCGCACCCAGCAGTGCATCAGCATCTTGATCTGTGGCAACACCTTCCGTGCCACAAGCGCTTAGAAATAGTATTGTAGAAATTATCAATACGCTTGATCGGTAAATCATTGTATTCCATTCTCAATCCGTAGATATTGCCTTGCTGGCGACACTTGTTACAATTCTTTAAGAAAAAGTTGGCGATACCGTGGATTGATTTGTTTTTCAGTTTTGGCTATCGCACGGTGAGTATGAGCAGCTGTAATCAAGCAACAAAATTTCTTGAGGGGCAACGTGAGATGAACATCACGTGTCATTGCTACACCACTGAAAGCAGGTCACTTCCTTTACCAAAATTGTGATTTAGATCACTATGCGGTTCGAGTGTGAATCTGAATCATCGTGAAACAAATTTATAGATTTGGAAGCTTTACAGGCGATGAGCTGCAAACTCACAATATGACCGGTAGCACCGTTGCTACCAGAAGTACTGCCATTGCAATATTAACCATTCTCAGTGCCTTCGGATTGTTCAGAAAGCGTTTCAACTGGTGACCCAGGATTGTCCACATGGAACTTGAAAAAGTACCGGATATGACAAACGCTGTGGCCACAATGAATATGCTGCTAATGGGTCTGGATTCGGGTGTGTACAAGCTGATTGCGCTTAATGCCATTGCCCAGGCTTTTGGATTGACCCATTGGAACAGCGCGGCTTGGATAAAACTCAACGGTTGGCTCGAAGTTTCTCCCGTACCAAGCGTTTTGGTGTTGGCTATGCGCCAGGCCAGGTAAATTAGATAGCACAGGCTAATCAATTTCATGATGAGTAAGCTGTGAGGTATCAGCTCAAACACCTGCATTAATCCTAAGCCGACCAACACGATCATTACCGGAAATCCGATAACGATGCCGCTCATATGTGCAAGCGTGTGTTGGAATCCGAAATTCATGCCTGAAGACATCAGCATCACATTATTCGGCCCGGGTGTGGAACTGGTTACGAACGCGAAGCTGAGTAGTGGTATGAGTGTGGATAAACTGAGCACAGTGACATTGTACATGCTTATAGCATTGGCACAGGCCTCGCGAATCCTAATTCATGTATTCGGCAATATTCGAATTTATGCTGGATTATAAACACTGATTTCTCTTCAAAAAAAAGGGCCACTTGAAAGTGGCCCTTTGAGTCGTACTTGTAGCGTCAGCTAGATCGGTGAGCGAAACGCATCGTTCTCGCGACCTTCAACGATCGGCTTCAGGTAGATTTCTACTCGACGATTCTGGCTTCGGCCGGAACTTGAACTATTGTCAGCGACCGGACGCTCTTCACCACGGCCTGCCATGCGCATGCGATCACGCTGTACACCGTTCTGGCTCAGGTAACGAGCAACAGAACCAGCACGTTTTTCAGAAAGCTGCTGGTTATAGCTGTTAGAACCAGTACTGTCAGTGTGGCCAATGACATGGATTGCTGTTTTATCGTATTCGGAGATAACGTTGGCTACCTTATTCAAGCTGTCGCGGAAGTTGGATTTGATGGAAGCCTGGTTTACATCAAACGAAACTTCACTGCTAACGTTAACTTTCAAAGTCTCTTCGTCAATTCGAGTGACAGAGATTTCTCTGTTTGCCTGTTCTTGTGCCAGTTGCTGCTCCATGCGGCGTTGTTGCTTATCCATGTAGTTTCCAACTGCTGCACCGGTTAATGCACCAACAGCGGCACCGACATACTTGCCGTTCTTGCTGCTGGTCTGGTTTCCAAGTACGCCACCCGCGATGGCACCGATTGCTGCTCCGGCTTTTGCACGACGATTAGGATCGTCGGTAGCGCAACCTACTGCGACAAGCGCTGCAGTTGCAATAATTGTTGTTTTTACAAAATTCATAGTATCCGTCTCTTTTTTATAATGCGCGACTGTTGTTTTTTTGAGCTATCCGTCGATCGTAAAACGGGACGACTTCGTTCTCCTCAGCAATGTTTTCGGCACGCAAAATAATATTTCGAGTATGCTGCCGCAATATGGGGTCTGTGTGGCAGTTTGTGCTGCGTATCCCTAGCAGTTATCAATTTCTGTGTGACGAGGTACGCCAGATTTCTGCTGTAACAATTTCGTTAGGAGAAGTATTAGCAGTTTTACCAATTCACTCGACCTTGTTCTAATGCCTAATCGGATGACAAGCAGCTAATCTATATTTTTTGGCCAACATTTTTGATCTGTCTAATATCGAATATGCGCACATAGCTCGTTTGCCTTCCATGGGCAATACCATATAAGACGCAAATTACTGGTTGAAATAATTTTAAAGAGCAAAGTGTGCTCTTGTTCATTATTAATTTGGGAATTCAATCAAAATTGCCTTATCTGACACTAATATCAAGTACTCCAGTGGCGGTGCATGCCGATAGTTTTTCGAATGCGCAAGATCGAATGTTGGAATAAACCAACCTTCAACAGCTTATTGTTGTAATTGAAAGCGGACGGCTTCAGCGCCAGCTCTGAGTCCGACAACATAGTCGGAGCGGTTCCCATTCCTGCACAATTTCTCAAGAATCTGGCCCATAGCGCCAGCGAATCTAGCGAAGGACAGTATCGTGTCAGGCCACTTAGCAAATGGAATATCAGTCCAGAACAAGGCCTGAAAGATGATTTTCAAAAATGGGGTTGGGAACAGCTAGAGAAACAACAAAAATCGGTACAAGCTGAAACTACCAATTGGAAGCCTGTTTATCGTTTTGAAAATACTGCACAAGGCATGTCCTTGCGATACTTGTATCCCGACCCGGCATCTGGCGCCTCCTGTGTTGCTTGTCATAATAATCTTGAAGCCTTGCCAGCGGTTGTAAAAAACAGAGAAAACAGCGGTGTCGAGTTGGGCAAGGTTTGGAAACTGA
>CALJNA010000165.1 GCA_937981955.1 uncultured Granulosicoccaceae bacterium | reverse complement strand
GTGTGGAAGTTAGTATAACCATCCCCCATCTCTGACTGACCTCTGTAAGCGGGAATATGCACCGCTGACTCAAGCCACGGACAAATGTGCGCAGTCAGCAATATCTTCCGACCGGGCAGGTCATCGAATTGCTGCATTAGTTCAGGTGTACACAAGTCGCGGTCAGTAAACGCAAAAATCAGGTTGTCGCGGTTGATGCGTTTTTTTCTTCTGGTCCATTTTTCGAGTGCGTCATCTTCGCAGTCGTAGTGCATGAAATGTATTTCAATATCGTCAAGCACACCGATAGGGTAGTGATTGAATTTAGCGTGCGTGTCGTGCGCTTCAGGGTACTTTGATACTGAAACGAAACGAAGTTCCTGCGACAGGTAGTGATCGAGTCGGCTGGCGAATTTAATGTAACAAGGCGCGTGAAAAAACAGATTTACCGTTGGTGATAAATACGGCATTTTCAAAAAACGGTACGGCATCGTGCCAGTGCAATTGCTGGCAATGATGGAGAAATCCCGGCTTTTAATGCCCCGAATCTGGTGCACTACAGCGGCTTTCTTCGTCCATTTAATGAGTTTTTTGATCATATATTTGATTGCGAACCTAAGGATTCACGTGCTGAGATTTCTCGGTCCCTCAACGTCATTATAGTGCCCCAAGGTGCGGCGGGCAAAGTTATTACGCATTTACAGGTTAAAAACTGGCAACTCTCGGTCGTAAAAACCCTGCAAAGAGACGTCACTGTGATCGGTTCGACGCCATTTCCGACGCAAATTATTGAGTAAAAACAGGCCTTTCCATCAGTTCGGCAGTGATGTTCACAGAGCTGCCATTTCGCAGCACGACCAGCGGAACGTGGGTTCCCGGAGACAACCCCGAAATAAGCAAAAGCAGCTGGGTAGCATTATCAATCGGCTGATTTGCGGCTGATATCACCACATCATAGGGTTTGAGCCCGCTGGCGTCCGCCGGGCTGGCTTCGAGTACCGCGGTGATAACTGCGCCTTTGTCTACTTCGCGATTAATGCCTGGAAACATCGGTAGGTCGTCAGCACCTATACCCAGCCAGCCTCGACGCATTTGACCATTTTGAATAAGTTGCGGTACCACCTGCGCCAGCAACTCGACCGGAATCGCAAAACCAATACCTTCGGCTCCGTTCTCGCGCAAGAATACAGCGGTATTGATGCCCACAAGATCGCCATCCGGGCTGATCAGTGCACCGCCAGAATTGCCCGGATTTATCGCGGCATCGATTTGCACAAAATTTTGCCAGGCACTGGTGCCGGCAACGCGCCGGGCCGTGGCGCTGACAATGCCTTGCGTCACCGTTTGCCCAACGCCAAACGGGTTTCCGATGGTTAACACGATGTCGCCGACCCGCATGCCGATTTCCGGGTTGATTTCAACAAACGGCAAATCGGTGGCAGTAATGCTGACCACAGCTAAATCGGTTTCTGAATCTGAGCCAATCACCCGGGCTTTATGCAGTGAACCATCACTGAGCACAACATTGATGTCATCAGCGTCTTCAATCAAATGCCAGTTGGTCAATACAAGCCCAGAAGGATCGATGATGACGCCAGAGCCCTGACTGGTACTTCGTCGTTCACGCGGCGCTATAACCGGCACTTGTTCGTCGCCCTGAAATCCGCGCACGGGTGCTTTATAGATAGTTTCGCTGGAGTAAAGGCTTACAACTGACGGCGCAACCTTCATAATGCCTTCGTTGTACGAATGCTTAGAAAAACGGACCCTGACGGGCTGCTGCGGGCCGTTGTCAGACAATTGAGATGCCGGCGTGGTTGGTAGGAGCCGATCGAGTGACGGAATAATTCGATACGCTCCCAAGCCAAGTAACACGCCTGCGATGGCGCATAGCAGCATGAAAAAAAACTTGTTCAGTGCAGTGTTCTCCGTGGCATCAGGTTGTGTCAATCAACTCGCCACTAACCTTACGACTCTGGGGCAACGATGGAAAATCGCGACGACTTAGTCGACTATATTAACCGAACGCTCGATGCCGTTAGTATCGCCGACTACTGTCCGAACGGATTGCAGGTCGAGGGCAAGGAGCAGATTGGTCATCTGGTGACCGGAGTGACCGCCAGCGAGCGTTTTTTGCACCAGGCCATTGAGGCCGGCGCAGATGCCGTTCTGGTGCACCATGGTTACTTCTGGAAAGGCGAATCGCCCGTATTGACGGGCATGAAGCTTGCGCGCATACGACTGTTGCTCAATGCGGGTATTTCGCTGCTCGCCTATCATTTGCCGCTGGATGTTCATGAACGCTTTGGCAATAACGCCCAGCTTGCGCGGATGCTCGGACTTATTGTGGAAGGTCGTGCGGCAGCTGGAGGCACCGATGGCTTGTTATTTCACGGGCGTTTGGAAAATGCCGTTGGTGGAACAGCGTTTATTGAACACGTTACCCAGCAGCTTGGACGTAACGTCACGGCTGTGGGCGAAATCGACAAACCGATTAAACGTGTCGCGTGGTGTTCAGGCGGTGCCCAGCGATTCTTGTTGCAGGCTGCCGAATTGGGTGTTGATGCGTTTATTAGCGGAGAAATTAGCGAACAAACAACCCATGAAGCGCGTGAGAACGGCCTTTTGTACCTGTCTGCGGGCCACCATGCGACCGAGCGATACGGGGTTCAGGCACTTGGCGAATATTTGTCTGGGCAACTACAGTTAACTCATCAGTTTATTGACGTTGATAATCCCGCCTGATCATGGCTGAACAATTGCGCTGATAAGCCTGATTTGACTCGCTTGTGTGTTAATCTTGTGGGTTGCATCAGCGGGGTGATTCTCAAAGGGGAAGCAGGCCCGCGAAAAGAATTCCGGTAGGTTGGAGTTCGTCGTTTCGAGACAATATTGCGCTTGATTACACATGAGCGCCGCGCTTGAAACGGGACGAATCCAACTTTACCAACGACGATGATTTGTCGAAAGATTTGTAAGTTTACGATTTTTAAGTTTATTTAGTGGAGTTGTCGCATGAGTGCGAAGAAAAAAGCGACCGACGAAAGGCGGGTTGCGCTTGATAGTTCCATAACCAATGAGGGTTTAGACCCGAAGCGACGTCGCTTGCTGGTTGGCGGAATGTCGGCGGTTGGCGGTCTGGGTGTGGGTGCGTTGGGTGTGTCCATGCTGGCGTCAATGTCACCAAGCGCCAGAGCAAAAGCAGCTGGTGCTCCGGTTGAAGCCGATATCAGCAAGTTATCACCGGGTCAATTACTCACTGTTGAGTGGCGGGGCAAGCCGGTCTGGATTGTTCGAAGAACTGAACAAGCGCTGCAGTCCTTAAACTCAGTTGCCAGTCAGCTGAGCGACCCCGATTCGCAAGAGGATATGCAACCAGTTTATGCGCAGAATGAAACTCGAGCGATAAAGCCTGAGTATCTGGTAGTGGTTGGAATTTGCACACACCTGGGTTGCTCACCAACTTACCGGCCGGAAATTGCTGCACCGGATCTGGGCAGTGACTGGGAAGGCGGATTCTTCTGCCCGTGTCACGGGTCAAAGTTTGATTACGCCGGCCGAGTGTATGCAGGTGTGCCGGCGCCGACTAATCTGGAAGTGCCACCGTACCAATATCTCGATGACAACCGGATTCTTATTGGTGTTGATCAGGAGGCTGCGGCATGAGCAAAGAGAATACTGGCGGCGGCCTGATGGGCTGGATAGACGCGCGTCTTCCGGTAACCGCTGCGCTTGAAAAACACGTCACCAAATACTACGCACCGAAGAACTTCAATTTCTGGTACTACTTCGGTGCCCTGTCTTTGATGGTACTGATTATTCAGATCGTCACCGGCATCTTCCTGACCATGAACTACAAGCCCGATGGGGACCTTGCATTCAAGTCGGTTGAGTACATCATGCGCGATGTTAACTTCGGCTGGTTGATTCGCTACATGCATTCCACCGGTGCATCGTTGTTCTTTGTTGTCGTATATCTGCATATGTTCAGAGCGCTGCTATACGGCTCGTACAAAAAACCTCGAGAGCTGCTGTGGATTTTCGGCATGCTGATCTACGTTTGTCTAATGGCCGAGGCTTTCATGGGCTATCTGTTGCCGTGGGGACAAATGAGTTACTGGGGTGCGCAGGTCATTATTTCCCTGTTCGGTGCTATCCCGTTTGGTATCGGTGATGCTGTAACTCTGTGGCTCAAAGGCGATTACATTGTCTCTGATGCAACGCTGAATCGATTTTTTGCCTTGCACGTCATCGCTGTACCGCTGGTGCTTATCGGACTGGTGGTAGCACATATTCTGGCGTTGCACGAAGTGGGTTCAAATAACCCGGATGGCATTGAAATCAAAGCTAACAAAGCGGCCGATGGTATCCCGAAAGACGGTATTCCATTTCACCCTTACTACACGGTTAAAGATCTGTTCGGTGCTTGTGTGTTTTTCCTGGTGTTTTTTGCGATTGTGTTTTTCGCACCGGAAATGGGCGGCTATTTTCTTGAGCACGCTAATTTTGTCCCTGCCGACCCTTTGAAAACACCGGAGCATATTGCACCGGTTTGGTACTTCACCCCGTTCTACGCAATTTTGCGGGCGGTACCGGATAAACTGATGGGCGTTATGGCGATGGGCGCTGCGATTCTGGTGCTGTTCTTCCTGCCATGGATTGACCGCAATCCCGTTCGGTCCATACGCTATCGTTCCCTGGCTTATAAAGTTCTATTGTTCTCATTTGCTATTGCGTTCATCGTACTTGGTTACTATGGTATGCAAGCGCCAACACCAACGGGCACCTTTATATCGCGCCTGTGCGCCCTTATTTACTTCGGCTTTTTTATTGGCCTGTTTTTTATCAGCAAGGCTGAGAAAAACAAACCACTGCCGGAGCGATTGACATGATGAGCGCTTTATTCAAACCAATGAAAAAAATGATCGGTAAAGGTGCGTTGGTAGCGATGGTATCCGGCGCAGTATTAATGGCATCACAATCAACCGGTGTTTTCGCTGCCGGTGGCGGCTTTCCACTTGAAACACCGCGTATTGACACAAGCAACAAGAAGTCGCTGCAGCGTGGTGCTAAAGCCTACGTCAACTACTGTATGGGTTGCCATACAGCGGACTACCATCGCTACAGCCGATTGGCCAGTGATCTTGGCCTCGATGAAGACGACGTAGTGAATAATCTGATTTTCACCACCGACAAGGCTGGCGAAATTTCCAAAGTCGGTTCCTTAATGGCCAGCACAATGACCACCGACTACGGTCGGCAAGCCTTTGGTGTTGTTCCGCCGAATCTGGCTCTAACCGCTCGTTCTCGTGGTGAAGACTGGATTTACACGTACCTGAAAAGCTTCTATAGAGATGATAGTCGCGGCGGGGTTGGTGTTAATAATCTGGTTTATCCCGGCGCTGCGATGCCGCACGTGTTGTGGGAACAGCAGGGTTGGCAGGAACCGGTTTACGAGGGTGAAGGAGACGAAAAACATTTCGTTGAATTCAAGCAGGTAACTGAAGGTACAATGACTCCGGAGCAGTACGACGGACTGATTACTGACATCACTGCTTTTTTGTCGTATCTGGCCGATCCAATCAAGCAAACCAGACACCGCATAGGTATGTTTGTAATGTTTTTTCTGCTTGTCTTGACTGGCATTGCGTACTTACTGAAGAAAGAATACTGGAAAGACGTCGTATAAAATCGACACTTTTTTATACAGGCGGTTCGTGCGAACCGCCTGGTACATCGCTGTATAGCCTACATCGCAACAGGGGTTTCCATTGACAGCACAGGGTAATCGGCGAGCAGTAATGACAATGTTTTCCGACCCGGAATGCATTCATAGTCATCGGGTGCGTCTGGTGCTGGCAGAAAAAGGTATTCAGGCAGAAATAGAGTCGTGCGACCCGAACAACAAGCCTGAAGATCTCCTGCAACTCAATCCCAGTAACTCCCTGCCTACACTAATCGATCGTGACCTGGTGCTGTACGATGCGCGTGTGGTCGTCGAATATCTTGATGAACGCTATCCGCATCCGCCGTTTATGCCGATCGACCCTGTTTCTCGTGCGCGTACACGTCTGGCCTTGTTCAGGATTGAGTCAGACTGGTATGCCTTTCTTCCTGCTCTTGAGGCCGGTGGCGAGCAAGCCGTTACGGCTGGTAATCAGTTGGCCGAGTCGTTAACCGCGGCATCGGATGTGTTTGCTGCCATGCCATACTTTCTCAGTGAAGAGTTTTCCATGCTTGATGCTACACTTGCGCCCCTGTTGTGGCGTTTGGGCCACTATGGCATTGTATTGCCACCAGCGGCAGCATCGGTTTCTGACTATGCGAAACGCGTATTTGCGCGTACGGGTTTTCAGGCCAGTTTGAGTGATGTGGAACGAGAGCTAGGTTGATGATATCCAACAGGCCTTATCTGATTCGTGCATTGTACGAGTGGATTGTTGATAACAATTTGACTCCGCATATGCTCGTGGACACAGCGCAGGAAACTGTGGAAGTGCCGCGCGCGTTTGTCGAGAACGGTCGAATCATATTAAACGTGAGTCCTGAAGCCACACATTCTCTGGTGCTTGGCAACGACGCGATTACATTCAACGCACGCTTTAGCGGAACTGCAATGGATGTGCACGTACCGGTATCCAGTGTGCTGGCAATCTATGCACGTGAGAACGGGCAGGGAATGATGTTCGGCGAACAGGATGAAACACCACCCGATCCGGAACCGGGTAAAACCTCAGATAAGCCACAACCACCAAGTCAGGTTAAGCGGCCGAATTTAAAGATCGTCAAGTAGTTCAGACTAAGCCGCCGGCTAAACCGCCGAAGATCACCTGGAGTTTCAGAGAGGTCGTGGCAGTTTCAATCTTCTACCGCATTGCGGGTCCAGCGCAGCAGATAACGTCCACATCGATGATAAGTCACACCAGAATAGCTTCTCGCTATTGGTGGCTCATCGGTTGCGCAAAACCTGGATACGCCCACAACATCAATACGTGCAGACTGTGTAGCATTTGCATGTTTTTGCAGATAGTGCAGAACCGCGCGTTTTAGCTTTCGTTGTTTGGCAATATGCACGGTTTCGGTTGCTGTGCCGAAGGCGGCGTAGCTTCGAAAACGAACTTCTACAAACACAAGCGCTTGATCGGTCTCATCTTGCATGACCAGATCAACTTCTCCGAGTCTGCAGCGATAGTTTTTTTGCAGGCAGCTCAGGTTTTGACTTTCCAGAAAGGCGCACACCACGCCTTCAACGGTGGAACCCACTTCGATTGTTTGCACGCGGACCTCCTTGTCGGCGCAGTTTTGTTTACGCTGGCAACCGTGTTGCTAGCTGCCTCCACCTGATTGAATGGCAGGTAACGCTTCGGCTTCAACGCGCTTAACGTTAACCGATTGACCCTCCTGATATTGAGCCCAGTCCAGATGTCGGCGGATATAGCCGTTATTCGATAATTCCAGATCGCCGGTAAACCCTTCAAGACGTCCACCGTCAGTCAACTCACCAAGATTGGTGATGACTTTATACGCGTCTGCGCCGAGTGCATACAGTTTTGCATAGGCCCCTTCGGCATTCGGAAAGTTAGCAATGATCTGCTGACGCAGTGGATCATTCTGCATAGACTTTCTAAGTACCCAGGGAGCTTCAGGATAGTAAATTGAATTTAAATCACGATTCTTCTTGATGTCGTCATCGGGCCCGGCAATGCGTGATGTACCCAGACGCGTGACGTCAACGGCGTGAAAGAAATCCAGTTGTGGTCTGACCGAGCGAGCCTGTTCTGAACTCACAGCCAGAAAAATAACATCAACATCGGGGCGTATGTTTGGTTCAAAAAAGAGTTTTGAGCCGATGGTGTTAGAGAGTTTGCGAAAGCGCGAGTCGCTTTGCGTTATCTGCAATGCGTCTTTTATTTGCTCTGAGTAGTCGTACTCGTCTGTCGGTAATACGGCGACGTGAACAACATCGCCACCGTAGGCAAACATGGCGTCCTGAAAAGCGCGTGCTTCCCGATCACCACGTGAATCATCCGCCTGCAGTACAACGGCGTTCTTCAATGACAGTCCAATTGCGCGTGAAGCCGCTGCACGCGCTTCGTCTTCAGGTGCCAAACCGAATTGGATAATACTGCTCGAACCGCCACCGTAGGATAAGGATGCATCTACTGTGTTCAGTGTAACGGTGGGTATATTGACGTCGCGCAGTGTCACAATCGCTGATACCGCTTGCTTTCTCAATGGTCCGATCACCGCATCTGCGCCGTCAGCAATAGCATTGTCATAGGCAGCGCGGACATACGCCGGGTTTTCGCCCACATCGTAAAACCGCAGTGATGGTGTGTTGAACTGATCGGATGAGTACTGGTGTGCAGCCACAATGCCGTCGCGTAATGCGCCTGCCACCGGCCCCATCCGGTTGGCCGACAGCGGCAGCAGTACGGCAATGTTATTGATTGTGCCGTCGGAGGGCGCGGCAAATTCCACACCGCTGCTCCCAGCATAAATTTGCGGCACGAAGCGGGCTTCTGCCGGATGTTCTGAGTAAAGTGCGCGCCACTGATCCAGTTTTTCAGATCGCAACCGGGGGTTACTGGCCGCATCGGCATTGACCATAGCGAGTGCGATCCAGCCTTGATAGGTATCACCTCGCACATTAGTGGTAAGGGTTCGCAGTCGGGATACCGGCTGTGTTGTCAGCATGGTCCAGATTTGTTCGTGGTTTTTATCAATGATCAAATTATCGGCCAGTTGATTTTCCAATTCGATTCTGGCGATGAGTTCGTTATCCGGATCGTCGAGCGCACTGAATGCTTGGGCGCGCGTTTCAAACACGCGTGCTCGATCAAGCGCTGAGACAATAACGGCGGGTTCGGGCAAGGCGGCTACTGCTGCTTCAGGCTGGTCGCCAAAAAGCAGGCTTTTAGCGTAAACAATATCGCGCCGATGTTGCAGTTCTGGTGTTGCCATTACCTCTGGCAGGTCGGACAACTTGACCAGTCCGGGTTCCAGCAGCGCCCGGTCGAACAGAATCTCGGCGGCGATCACCTGATACTCCTGACGAGACTCGGCTGTAGCTGCGCGCGTTGCACGATTGGAGTAGTAATCTGCCGCGGCCTCCGGTTTGCCCTGATTAAGCATTCGCAAGGCTCTACTCTCTGTTACCCTGCCATTAAACGGGTTGTCAGGCTGTTTTGGTGCAGTGACACAACCGCCCAGAAGCAGTAACGCCAATAAGCTTGTTAGTAGCTGGATTCTGGTGTTCATATGGGCTTTTACTGAATAACTGATTTTGATAAACACAAAGCATACTCTGTACGTGGTGGCGACGCCAATTGGTAACCGTGACGATTTGTCAGGAAGAGCCATTGATACGCTGCGTGAGTGTCATTGTATTTACGCCGAAGACACCCGGCACAGCCGGCCATTGCTGCAACATCATCAGATTGATACACCGCTGCGCTCGCTCCATGAACACAACGAATCAGCACGCGCCGACGCTATCGTAACGCAACTTCAAACCGAAGGTTCGGTGGCAATCATCAGCGATGCCGGTACACCACTGATCAGCGATCCCGGCTACCGGATTGTGCGGGCCTGTCAGGATGCTGGCATTCCAGTGTCTCCCATTCCGGGGGCCAGCGCCGTCATCAGTGCGCTCAGCGTCGCAGGTGTTGCGACCGATAGATTTCTGTTTGCCGGTTTTC
>CALJNA010000164.1 GCA_937981955.1 uncultured Granulosicoccaceae bacterium | reverse complement strand
AAGCCTGAATGAACAAGATGCTTATCTGATCACTGGTAGTCCTTTAAGTGTGCTTGATAGCCATATCTTTTCGGCTGGGTTAACAGAGTTCATCAGATTGTGCGATGCGGCAAAGAAACCCTTGTTGGGAGCGTGCTTTGGGCATCAGGCCATTGCATTGGCGTTGGGTGGTAAAGTTGAGAGAATCGGCAAGGGCTATAACGTTGGTATTGAGGATACTGAGTTTATCAACAGCCGTTTCTGGATGCAGCCCGCTCGTGAGAAACTCGCCATGTATGTGTTTCATGAAGATCAGGTGACCGAGCTTCCAGATGGGTGTGAGCTTCTGGGGTCGAGCTCTCACTGCAAGATTGCCAGTTTTGCAAGGGGCAATCATATTTTTACTACGCAGGCTCACCCGGAATTCACTTACCCGTTCATGAGCTGTTTGTTGAAATACACAGAATCCAAATTAGAACCGGCAGTCACTACCGCGGCTAAGGCAAGTTTAGATCGCGAAGAAGAGGGTGATGTGTTCGCCCAATGGTGTGTTAATTTTTTTAAAGGCGCCTGACAATGCAAGATGATGGGCACTTAAATCTGATGAGCCACGATAGTTTTGCACATGGCGTGCCTCACAAAACCTTTGAACGCCTGCGTAAAACAGATCCGGTCTCTTGGACCGATGGTGATAGTGATACCAAAGGGTTTTGGAGCCTGACACGGCATGCTGATATCTCGCTTGCCAATCGTGAAAGTCAGATATTCAGCTCTGCGCAGGGAATACGTCTGGAAGATCAATCCCGGGAAGAATATCTGGCGCGCCGAACGTTTCAGGAAACCGATACACCCGAGCACGCCGTTATCAGGCGTAAAGTCAATCCGCCGTTTGCAGTTCGCCCCATTGCCGAGTACGAATCAGTCGTGCGAACACTGGCTACCGACATGGTTGAAAAAGCGAAAACGGAAAAAGAATTCGATGCCGTTGACGCCATAGCCAAACAGCTTCCAATGATGATGCTAGGCCGTATTTTAGGTTTGCCTGATGAAGACCTGCATTGGCTTGTTGAAAAGGGTGATGCACTTATAGGTAATTCTGATCCGGACTTTACCGAGAATGTCATTGATAAAGTCGACAGTAGTGCCTATCGCATGATGCCTTTTCGCAGCCCGGCTGGCGTTGAGCTCTATGACTATGCGGCAGAAATAATGGCGGGACGCAAACAGTTAGAGCAACAAGGCCTATTGGCACAAATGCTGGACAGTGATGCTGTTTTGGATGAATTGGAATTTAAAAATTTCTTCTGTCTTCTCATTGCGGCTGGCAACGATACCACGCGTTATTCTATTGCTATGGCTATCTACCTGCTGAGTCAGCATCCTGAACTGATTACTCAATTGAATAGCGGGAGCTGCTGGGACACTTGTGCTGATGAATTTATTCGGCTGGCCTCACCGACCATGCATTTCCGACGAACCGCAACGCAAGACTATGAACTGCACAACAAACGTATTCGTGAGGGTGATAAGGTTTTGCTGTGGTTTGTTTCTGGAAGTAGAGACGAAGCCGTGTTCGACAACCCCCACCAGGCCATACTCGATCGAAAACCGAATCGTCACCTGGCTTTCGGACAAGGCGGACCACATGTGTGCCTGGGGAGACATCTGGCTAAGTTGGAAGTTCAGGTGTTGCTTCAAGAGCTACTGAAAAGAGTGTCAAGTATCGAGGCCATCGAAGAGCCGGAATGGACTCGCTCAAACTTTATCTGTGGTGTAAAACGTTTGCGTGTCAGAGTTGCATAGCCAATGATTCGTACCAGAGCGCTGTTTTGTGATTTATTGAATTTACCCAGAGGTAAATACTTGCCATCAGATGTGGCACAAGGTGGTTCGGTTGGTTTTGCGCGCGCCGCCTTCGCAGTGTCATACGATCGTGACTTGTTACCAGTGCCTGGCTGCGGGGTGCATAGTGGTTTGCCGGATATGGAACTCAAACTCGACGAAGAGCGTCGAGTGTCGTGGCAAAACGCAACAGAAATTGCACTCGGCGATCTTTATGCCGATGGTGAGCCATTCGGCCTGTGCGCGCGTACGCAATTAAAAAAGACCATTGCCCAGTGGCAGTCGCTTGGTTTCTCGCCAAAGATTGGACTCGAAACGGAAGCGTATATTTTCCAGCGTGATCAAGACGGTGTCTGGAGGCCATACGATACGCCAGGTGCGTTTGTGTATGGCACCGGACCTGAAAATGATCCACGCGGTTTGGTGGATGACATTTGGCAAACAGCTGTCGATTGCAATATCCCTCTTGAAAGTGCCAATGGTGAATTTGACAACGGACAAATTGAATTAACGCTGCGATTTGATGACGCGGTAAAAGCGTGTGACGACGCATTTTTAATGCGCGTAATGGCACGCGAGCTGGCACTTAAAAAAGGGCTGTTGCTATCGTTTATGCCAAAACCAATACCAGATCGCGGTGGTTCCGGCCTGCATGTAAATTTCAGCTTTGCTGATGATCAGGGCAATAATGTTATTGCACCGGATGGAGCACTGTCAGATTTAGCCAAACATTGTATGGCTGGCCTCATACACCATCACCAGGCACTTGCAGGTTTACTGGCAACCACGGTCAATAGCTACGATCGGCTTAGCGCAGGTAGCATGGCGGGCTATTGGGCCAACTGGGCTGAAGATCATCGCATGGTAACCACTCGCTGCTCCACTGGTTCACCGCGTAGTGCTCGACTTGAGCATCGTATGGCCGATTGTGCAAGCAACCCGTATCAGGCAGTCAACGCCGTTTTGCAGGCCGCCAAACTTGGGTATGAGAATAAATTGAAACTGCAAGCGCCCGAAGACTTAGATGGGTTGGAGAATGTCAGGGCCACTAAACACGTGCCATCGAATCTGGATAAAGCGATAAACGCGCTCGATAAAGACGAGGCACTGCGACATGCAGTTGGTGAGTTGTACTGCAATGCATTAATTTATCTTAAGCGAGACGAAGTCGATCGGTTGTTGGGTAAAAGCGTGGACAAAGTGCGCGATTTTTATTTGCCGTTTGTTTAGTCTTACAACCGACGCGGGTACGGTCAATACAGGTAAGCTGCACCAGAGCCTTGGTATTTAGCGCCAACCGCTAATGCGCTTCCATCAGCACTTAAGCTGATCGATTCTCCAAACCAGGCGAATCCATCTGTATCTTTAGCCTTCACATAGGCTTGTTGCTGCCAGCTCCCGTTGTTACGGGCAAACACATACACCGCACCTGGGCGATCTTGCGAGTTATCGTTTTCATCTCCATTGATACCCACCGACGCGCCGCGTTCATTTTGAGCACCTATAGCCACAATGTCGCCATTAGCACTAATGCTCACAGCTCCACCGAATTCATCAATAGCATCAGACACACCGGCTTTCAGGTACGCTTGTTGTTCCCAGTTACCGTTGTTATTCACAAAAATATAAGCAGCGCCCGATCGACTTTTCGTGTTGTCAAGCTCAAACCCGTTGACACCTGATGCAAAGCTGCTCTCATGTTTTGCTCCAACCACTACACTTTTCCCATTGGCACTTAAACTAATCGCACTGCCAAAGCGATCACTGACATCTGCGTTGCTCGCCCTTAAAGTCGCTTTGGTTGACCAACTGTTGTCGGTTCGTTCCAATAAGAAAACTGCGTAGGAACTAGCTCCAATCGCTAATGTATTACCATCTTGGCTAAGGCTGGGGACAATGTTCACGTGACTCTCAGTCAGTGTTTCAAGATCGCTTGCTATTATCGCTGTTGATTGTTGTTGCCAGGAGTTTCCGCTTCGCTCGAATAGCTCTATATTGCGGTTCGATCTGCTGGCCACGGCCAGAGAGTTTCCATCACCACTAAGACTAATACTAATGTTGCCCGAAGTGTTCAGGATAGTTGTCTCTGTCCATTCGTCATTCAAACGTTCAAATAAATAGATCTTTCCAAGTGCTTGTACTGCCATTGTATTTCCATCATCACTCAGCGCTAAACGGATGCCAAATATAAGATCTCTGGCTGAGTCGCTTGCCTTTATGTAGGCTTGTTGCACCCAACCAGCTGCACTGAGCGTAAAAACATGCACAGAGCCGGAACGCCCAAACGGTGTTGGATTTGGCGCTGTTGGATCACCATTAATGCCCTGCGCCGGGCTGCCATCAAAAGATGATCCAACCGCCAATGTCATACCGTCTGCGCTTAAGCTGACCGCTTCACCAAAGGTTTGAAAAAGTGGGAACGAAGGTTCGAAATAGCCGATGGCGTTAGCTAAGTATCCAGTAATCGCTTGTGCTTCAGAATCACTACACGAGAACGCATCACAGGCTTGCACCATGTACATGGCATTGGCTCTAGCATAGAGTGCGATACGGTGATCATGGTTTCGTATCGATGCGTCGAGATCATCGCTAATCTGTTCGAAACCTGATACACCATCCGGATTTTCGAATACCCGATAAAATTCAGCGCCCGGAGTTGCTTGCCAGCTTATGCGAACGGTTTTAACAGGAAGAATTTCAAGTTCGTTTTGTACCGGGTTTGGTAAGTCTTCGCCCAGAGGGTTAGAACCTGCTGTAAGTTCGCTTAAATTGCTCACACCATCACCATCGTCATCCCATTGAGTGGTGTTGAATTGATCGGCACTCACTGTGATCGACTGCGATTCACTGGAGCCAGTAACAAACTGTGTTTCAACCTGGCCCAGTACTATCGCACCATTGTTATCAGAGAAAGTGACAATTAACGGGTGCTCGGTGTTGCTTGAAAAATCATCAGAAACAGCCCATGACTCGTCGGTAACCCAGGCTGCCATCAGGTTTTTATTATTTGAAGTAACACTGACTTGCAAGGCGTTGGATGAATAAACTGGAACTGTGATATCAAAGCTAACGCGGGTTAAACCAGCTGCTGCGGAATTGTTATTTTCGGAATCTTCTGCATTTGCGTTGGATGCATCGCCGTTGGTTTCATTTGACGTAACAGTTTCACTGTTTGAAGGGATGTTATTTCCTTCACTGCCTTGATCGAGCGATTGGTTGCCATTTTGACTATTGGCCGTAATCGTATCGTCAGCCGGTACTGATTGAGGGGCGCTCGAGGTGGAACCGGAGCAGCCTGCAATAAGCAAAGTGAGGAAGAGCAGTGCAATTGGAAATTTAGTGGTTATGGAATTACAGGCGTACATAATCATTATTCCCAGTCGGTAAAATTGCATTGGAAAGTAGTGCCAATGTCATTAACAAAATACGCTTCCTCGATTGATTCATTCCAGTTCCTGATAATCGAATCTACTCTCCAATATCGATCGCTTGTCGCCTTAGAAGCTGTGATGATGGTATTTCCATCAGAATTTCTTCGACGATAGTATTCTCTGGAAACCGTACCTGAGACTGGTGCACATCGTTGTGTGCCCTCTATAACATCTCCGAACAATGAAAACTCAATGTATGAATCATCCGGGTCGCTTCTGCCTTGTGAATTTATTTGGATTGAACCGACGATGCTACGCTGTGAGCCTTCGAGCAATGTTGTTGTATAGTTGAATTCACTATTATTGCCCACCGCTGCACCGCTGTTGTACCAGTATGAAGTGCCATCCCATGTAATTGAATTGTCAGTCGTTGTTCTGGTTCCAGTTTGTCTACTCGTTGTTGTGTCGAAACTTACTGTATGAACAGACTCAGTAAAATAACTACCAGTGCCTGATTCATCGATATCTATAGTGGCAATTGATGTAGAACAGCAATTTGCCGATTCGTCCTTGTGTTCAAAGTAGGGTCGTTGTTCGGGTATTCTTGCTTCATAAGAGTTGATTGAATAAATTCCAATGACGGAAAAATCCAGAGATTCTCGCACTTCAAGTAGAGCGCTTTCGTCCAGTAAGGGGTTAGTTCCAGCGATAGATTCATCGAGGTTACTGATGCCGTCATTGTCTGAGTCCCAGGCGCTTGTATCAAATTGTTCGGCACTGATTTGTAAGGATTGAACTGAATTCAATCCTGTTTTAAAGCTGGTTTCAACCTTGCCCAGCGTTATAGCGCCATTATCATCAAAGAAGGTGACAATCAGCAGATTTTCGGTGTTCGATAATAAGTCGCCAGATGCTGACCACAATTCATCCCCAACCCACTGCACTGGAATAGCTTGTTCACCCCATGCCAGATCCACTTTTAACGAGTTCGACACGTAGGCTGGTACGGTGATTTCAAAATCCACTTGGACCAGTGATGGCGTTATTGGGTTTGTCGTCGTTGGGTCAGCCACAATTGGCGATGCATCGATCTGATTAGAATCAGCCGTTAGCGATTCATTGTTCTGATTGGAATCAACTGTTACCGATGTGTCGTTTTGATCAGCATCAATAGTGGTGGGATCTACTGTAGGCGTAGAATCGGATGAGCTAGAGCAGGCTCCGATTAGCAGCGCGCTGGCAAGCGTCAGTAGCTTCAAAGTCTGGCTGTATTCGATTGAATGGACCATAAAGACATTTTTGTTAGAGAATAAAGTGAGTTACGAAAATGTGGGTGATACGAAGACATGCATAAACTGCAAGGCTTGAACGCTATAGGTATTTTAAACAGGTGCAGCGAACATTCGACGGTAATAATACACAATCACGAAAGTTATCTAATGGTTTGTGCAGTTGTTTACACTGTCGACTTCGAGGAGTTGCTGAATTAATTGCATTGTTTAACAACTAAGCTCGTGAGCTTGGATGTTGATGTCTTTGCTCCAAGGAAGTGGAAAGGTTGATGATTTATCGCCCCTTGTGTATTGCTCAGCGCTAACTCAATGAGCATACCTGTTCAAAAAACTGTGTCTCAATCTGAGATATTAAACTGTCACGCCTTCGTATGGTGCCTATGGTTCGGTGCAGGTGCGTTGAATCGAAATTCAAAAAAACCAAACTGGATTCAAGATACGCAGAGGTGGTTGCTCTTGGCATGGTGGTAATCAAATCTGTGTTTGATACGATTTCCAGCGCTGATCGAATTGAATCCGTTTCCACTGCAATTTGAATATTGGATATACCGGCTGCCAACATTGCAGCCTCGGTCTGTTGGCGAAGAGAGCTTCCCCGCGAATGCAGCAGCCAGGTTTGCGACTCAAGATCACTGGCTACTACTTTTCTGCGCTTATCTAATGCGTGTCCTGCTCTACAGAGAATGCCGATGTGATCATTGATTAAGGGTTCAAACACTAAAGCATTTTCAACATCTGCAATGCTTTGTGGTCCAATCATGACGTCAATTTGACCGCGAGCTAACATCGAGCGGAGTTCGTGAACTAGTCCCGTACGTAAGATCACGTTGCAGTTTGGGTTGTCACGGATAAAAGCAGAAAGCGAATCGGTTAGAAACCGGCCAGCGACAATAGGTGGCGCGCCGATTCTTAATTCACCGAATTTTCCCATTGCTGACTGTAATGCAATTGAGCTGGCGTGCTCTTCTGCTTCTCGGATAGAAAGTCCTGCTCGAGCAAGACGTTGCCCAAGGTTGTTTGGTACAGATCGGCGGCCATCTCGCTTGAATATATCTGAACCCAGTCGTTGCTCGAGGGTGCGCATGTTTCGGCTTAACGCTGGTTGGGTCAGATTTAATCGATCAGCCGCTCCCTGAAAGGAACCTGCCTCCACGATTACCGAAAGCTGTACCAGATGCTTGGGGTCCAGATTCATAGCAATATGTTATGTATTGAGCTAATTGTTTTATTATTAATCATATATCATTGTTTGCTAGTCTTGGCAGTTGCGCAACCACATTTTGTTGGAGGATGTTTTGAAAAAGATAAAAAAATCGATCGTATATGGCTGCATTACGGCCATTACCCTGGCGATGTCCAGTCACGCAATCGCCGATATTTTCAAGGGTGAAACGGCTGGCGCTGGAGACCCGGTGCATGCCATGTTCGTGGCTTTTACCACTCAGGCCCGCAAAGCCGATATCGAGATTCAAGTTAATGCCGGTCAAACACTGACGAAGTCCATGCTTAAAGGTGCGAAAGGTGAAATTGATTTCTTTTCCAGTGTGCCATCATTGGTTGGCCTAATGGCTGGTCAGAAACGCATGTATGAAAACGTCGAAGGTGCTGGTGAGCTTGCAAAAAATCTGCGTTCAATTTTGGGATTTAAGGCAGGCGCTTATCATCCCGTTACACTTTCAGACTCGGGCATTGAAAGCTGGGAAGACATAAAAGGCAAAACAGTTTTTACTGGACCACCAGCAGGGTCTGCATCGGCAACCTCGGAAGCTCTTATCAAAATTATCACTGGGTATGAGGCTGGGAGTGATTACGAAGCTGTGCGCTTGAGCTGGGGTGAAGGTTACGCTGCATTGGCGGACGGTAAAATTGACATGATGGTACGACCTGCGGAAGTCGGCTCAGCCAATATTGAACGCTACGGGTTGTCTGGTGAATTCCGAATATTATCAATCCCTGATTCGGTGGTAGAAAGCGAAGACATGCAAAAGTTGTTCGGCCGACCCGGTCGAGGCATGTTGCAATTCGATGGCAGTCTTTATAAGGGTCAGCTTAACCAATCACAAATTACTGCGTTAGGGTTTACCCAATTTATTGGAACGCAGGCTGGGGTCTCAGACGATGTGGTGTATGCAGCTACAAAATCTTTCTGGGAAAATCTGGATGAGGTTCACGCTACCGCATTCTTTTTGAAAGCAGTCACTCCAGAAACTGCATTTACATCAGTGAATGTGCCCTTGCATCCTGGTGCGGCTCGTTACTATGAAGAAGCGGGTATTGAGATACCCGAAGCCATTCGACCAAAATAGAAGAAACCAGCCGTTTTATATTTGCAACCTACTTAGCTGTGCATGGCGGCGGATAAGCAGACAAGCAACTCCACATCAGTAAACCTTCTTACTGGTGTGGTTGGTCTTGCCTGTTTTGTGCTAGGTGCGATTGCCTTGTACAGCTCAGGCATTGGACTGATCGACCCCAAACTACACCGTGCAGCCGGATTTGCGCTGACACTGCTAGTGGGTGTTGCGACGACTCACCTTGCAGTTGTACACAAAAATTCAGCTACTTCCACACTCAACAAACAATATCGACTTGCTATTAGCCTGCTTATGCTGGTCGCAGGTTTGTGGTCGATCTGGTCGTTTTATTTCGTTCAGAATGAAATGGAGACAGCGCTCTATGATGTAAGCACACGTGATGCCTGGCCAGCCTTGGCAGGTCTTATAGTATTGCTGGAGCTATGCCGACGATTGTGGGGCTGGGGTTTGTTTGCAGTTGGTTTGTTTGGTGTTCTGTACCTACTTGTTGGGCAGAATCTACCGGGTTTGCTTGCTCACACAGGCTTTTCGCTTAAGGAGGTTGCAGAAGCTCTTTGGTATAACACCAATAAAGGAGTGTTTGGCTCAATAACCAACATTGTGTTGAGTACGGTTTTCATATTTATTATTTTTGGGGTGTTGCTTGAAGGTACTGGCGCCGGAGATACACTATTAAAGTTTGCCTTTTTACTGACTCGTCGAACTCGCGGAGGTCCAGCACACGCAGCCATTTTAGCCTCATCAATGTTTGGCACAATGTCCGGTTCAACGGTTGCTAACATTGTTGGTACCGGAACATTCACTATACCGATGATTAAGAAGCGGGGTTTTACGCCTACGTTTGCAGCCGGTATTGAAGCTACTGCCTCATCAGGTGGACAAATTATGCCTCCCATTATGGGTGCGGCAGCCTTGGTCATGGCAGATCTAACGGGCGTTGGCTATCTGAATGTCATTGTTGCTGCACTGGTGCCTGCGCTGTTTTACTACTTTAGTTTGTTTTCCGCGGTAACCATTGAATCTAGACGGCAAGGAATTGAAGTGCAGCCGTTAGGAATAGACGATAAAATTACGCGTGTTGATATGATTAATTCGGTTCTGTTTATAGGGCCGGTATTTACCGTGATTGCATCGCTAATCACGGGGTTGTCAACGTCAGCAGCGGGTTTTTACGCCGTTGTTGTTTTATTGGGCCTAAGCATAATCAACCCAACGGTTCGCAAAGACCCGCTGCGTGTGTGGCGCTCTTTTTTAAAGGGCGCTGAGTCAGGTGCGAAGTTGCTTATCGCTATCGCAGCCATAAGTATGCTTGTTGGAGCATTGGATTCAACAGGTCTCGGTTTGAAGCTTGCCGACGCTATTAACACCATAAGAGGGGAGAGTCTTTTTTCTGCATTGCTGGTTGCGATGGTGGGTTCGCTTGTACTGGGTATGGGTATGCCAACTCTGCCAGCATATTTAATTATTACTCTGGTGATGGGGCCTGCCAT
>CALJNA010000163.1 GCA_937981955.1 uncultured Granulosicoccaceae bacterium | reverse complement strand
GACTTGGCTAAGCACAAAGTGTTTGATGTGAAGCTAGGACGCTCAGAATCAAGTTTACGCAGCTATTTAAGCCAATTACGCGATCGAGACAAGGTCCAGGTGATGGTCATGGACTTGTCGGAAACCTATCGCAGCATTGCTAAAAAATACTTCCCTAACGCAACGATTGTGGCTGATCGCTTTCATGTGGTGCGACTGATCAATCACCACTTTTTAAAACTGTGGAAACAACACGACGAAGATGGCAGAAGAAACCGAGGCTTATTAAGCCTGATGCGCCGACACGAATGGAAGTTAAGCGATGAACAACGTGCGAACCTGATGAACTACCTGAGCGACTATCCCGCATTGAAAGCGTTATACCGGGCCAAACAAAAGCTCATCCGATACGTGCTATTAAAAACGCTCACCAAGCGACGTATGGCGAGGAAGTTACCCGGCTTCTTAAAGCTGATAGACCAACTTCAACAAAGCCCGCTTAAGTCACTGGCCAACACGTTGAAGTCATGGTTAGAACCCATCGTTGCCATGTGGCGTTTTAGCAAAAGCAACGGCATCACTGAAGGCTTCCACAATAAAATGGAGATGCTATCCAGGCGTGCATATGGGTTCAGAAACTTTGAGAACTACAGGTTAAGGGTACTGGCTCACTGCGGGTGGGATGGTATTATCAACAGGGTCTAATGAATGTGGATCCCCCGTTAAGTGGGTAGAGCCTCTTTTATTCTGTCAACCACCTTACAGCTAACTCTTTGATTTCATTGGTGCCCGGGGCCGGACTTGAACCGGCACGGTATTGCTACCGAGGGATTTTAAGTCCCTTGCGTCTACCAATTTCGCCACCCGGGCATGGGGGCCAGTTTCCAGTTGGAAACTTCTATTTGAAAGTGTTCGATTCTTGTACAAGCTTACCAAGCCGTCCGCAACGAACACAGCACTCAAAACAAGCACACTGTGCGGTCAAACGGATGAACGTAAACCAGTAGTAAGTGGAGGCTGAACCCGGAGTCGAACCGAGGTAAACGGATTTGCAATCCGGTGCATAGCCACTCTGCCATTCAGCCTTAATACGAACTCTGTTTCTCCGGTGCCTGGCGGCTATGCCTGAATTGCACCGGAACAGATAGGATAGTCGATTTGGAGATTTTTAGCATGAAGAACCGCAACCTTGTTGGGTTTTCCGTCAGTTAAATGTCTCCTGAAATTTCCAGCCTGTGCCAGATTTAACCAGTCTCCCCAGATCGCTGCGAAAGTTCGGCTGCGTCGTTAGCCGCTTCGGGAAAACGCGAGATAATGGCATCCAGCCCACTGAGCGGCAGTGCGGTAGCACCAGCTGATGCGGTGCGGCTGCCAATGGTGTTGGACAGTATGGTCTGGCTGAGCAGTGCTGGCTTTTCAAGATACGCTGTCGTCTCTGCTGCGTTCACCGGTTTACTGACCAAATATCCCTGAATTTCGTCGCAGTGATGGTCGCGCAGGAACAGCAGCTGTTCGCGGGTTTCAACACCCTCTGCCAACACGCGCATGCCAAGGCTATTGCCCATCGTGATAATCGAGCGCACTACTCTGGCCTTTTTCTCATCAACCGTACAACCGTCGACAAACATCCGGTCTATTTTTAATCGCGAAATCGGGAAATGCTGTAGGTATCCAAGCGAGGCATAGCCGGTTCCAAAATCATCGATCGAGATCGGAATGCCGGCATTGTGCAAAACATCAAGATTCGCGCGCGCTACATCCACTTCATCAATGCCAATCGATTCTGTAATCTCGATTTCCAGAGAACTTGCCGGTACCTTGGCGTTACTCAATATGCTGATAGCCCGGGATGCAAATTCAGTGTCTTTCAGTTCAAGTGCCGACACGTTAACCGCAACGGAGAAACCGCTGTGGCCAGAGAGTTTCCATCGTTTCAACTGATCAACGACTTCAGTCATCACCCAGGCATTAATGTCGTTTATCAGGCTGGTTTTCTCGGCAATGGGAATAAACTCAATAGGTGAGACCATGCCAAGCTGTGCGTGGTGCCAACGCAGCAAGGCTTCAAAACCCAGAATGTCGCCCGAAATCAAATCCATTTTCGGTTGGAAAAAGACTACCAGCTCGTTCTTCGCAACGGCCTGATGCAGGTCGGTTTGCAAACGGATAAAACGCTTAGCTGCTTTGTCCATTTCCGGCGAGTAGAAGCTATACGAATTTCGCACATCGGACATTTTGGCATTACTGCAAGCTACGCAGGCATTCTGCAACAGAGCTTCAGCGGTGGTGCCATCGTCACCAAAAATACTGATTCCCGCATGGGTATCAACCATGTATTCCAGACCACCAATAACAATACGCTGATCAAACACCGCCATGAGTCGCTCAACGATACCCGGCACGCTTTCCTTAACATCGATATCACTAAGCAATACAGCGATTTCGTTCTGATCGGTCTGAGTAACACTGCCCGACACATCTTCCATTTCAGATTGGGATACCACGTCGGCAAGGCGAAGCAGATTCTTGATTCGATCAACCAGCACCGAGCAGAGTTTGTTACCAATGTTGTAGTCAACGTTATCAGCGATGTATTGCAACGAACTGCCATCAAACACCACTACAGCCATAATGTGACCATCACGCTTAACCCTTCTTATGGCAGTGTCAATATTGGCCGCCAACAGCTGACGCTGAGTCAGGGTTCTGCCAGGCTCCACAAGAACCAATGCACCCGGAGATTCAGGATTGTCTTCACGTCGCCTGGTTGATGCTCTGATTGAAATTTGTGCATCTTCTGCGCGTTCCGGTACGACAACCGGCGTTTGAGCTTGCGGTGCCTTCGGTACCTCAACTTTCGGGTTGCTGGTGGCAAGCTGACTACTTTTATCGCCCTGATAGCTAACAACACGATTTCGCCCGGCCGTCTTTGCCTCATACAACGCCAGATCAGCAAACTCAATCAGTTCGCTTGGTGTTTTTGCCGAAGATGGCAGCACCGAGACACCAAAACTACTGGTGATATTTAAATTGACCGAGATGTGGGCATTGGTTCCTGCCTCAATGTATGCACGAATCTTTTCAGCTCGTTGAACTGCAGCTTCAACCGAGGCATCGGGCATGAGCATACAGAATTCTTCACCACCAAATCGACCAACAATGTCCACATCTCCGAGAAAAGCCGTTAATGTCTCGGCAAGATAAATAATAACCTCGTCACCTACCGCATGACCGTGCGTGTCATTAACTGATTTAAAGTGATCAATATCAAGCATGATGCAGCCAAGACGTGAGTTCTGCTGCGACGCATGATCAAACATCGAATCAAATGCATCAAAAAATGCACGGCGGTTAAACAGATTAGTTAACGGATCACGTGTGGCCAGAGCAAACAGCTCTCTATTCTTTTCTTCAATCTCGGCTTGCGATACTTCCAGATTGGCCAGTGTTTGTTCCAGCTCAGCGTGTTTTTTCTCAAGCTCGGTCACATCGTTGAATGTCACCAGAGCTCCACGTACCTCGGAATCCTCACCTTTAACCGGTGATGCATTAACGATAAATTTATAAGTTTGATGATGACCTACGCGTAAATTCAGCGTTGTTTCATTGACCGGTACAGCACCGCTCAATACGGGTTCCCAGGGCAGTGCTTCGATATCGCCTTCGGTAACCCAGTCCAGTGAATCGCTGTCTTTGCCAGTCAGTTTTCGAGCGTTAATACCAATGCGTTTTGCCAACGCCTGATTACAGAACATGATCACACCTTCATGGTTCACAATCAGTAAACCATCGGCAAGTGAATCAAGAGCACTGCGCACCCGATCTGGCAACACCTGATCAGGGTCAAGTTCGCGCATGACTTTTTTAAGAAAGAAAAAATACCCGATGAAACCTGCCAGCGCCACGTATAAGACAATTTTAACCACTGCGCTTCCACCACGAAACATGGTAGAACTGACAGACATATCGTCAAACACCATTTCCATGGTGCCCCATAAGCCAGATTTGGAATACAAAGCAACGCGCACTTGTTCAACCGTTGAATCAGCTGTTGGTGCTAGAGACCAACGCTCACTGAATTCACCAGCGGCGTGTAATATTGAACCGTCAACCGTTTTTACGGCAACACCCAGTACACGTTCGTTACGTTCAACAGTGGAGTTTAAAATCTGTTGCAGTTTGGTACTATCGCGTTCGCCAATTTCCATGGAAACCTGCACAGCTGCAGATTCTGCAATGTGCTGACGATAGGCAATTTCAGAGCCGCGCGAATCGGGCATCAGACCGAGAAAGTCTGATATCAGCAGCAGTGACACCGTCAGCATCACTAACCCAAAACTGATTCTGGCCAGGGGCGACTTAAAGAAGCGAGCAACCGATTGCAAGAACTTGCTCACACGCAAACTCCCTGAATTCCTGATTCAGGGAAAGACCTGACGAGAATGAGCGTCAGATGTGAATGATGAGTAAACCCTGCCAACTGTGCTTCCTATCCGGCGCATGGATTAAATTCGAAGGCGTGTACGCCCGCATAGAACAGATATCGGCAGAACCTGCCAATACTATAGAATACGCCGAAGGGATTAACTCTTTAAAATCAGACAGTTAACGCAGACCTGGTGGTTACCGGCAGGCTGAAGGCTCAGCCCTGCGCGCATTCGCGCTCAGTCCGCGACGAAATCCACCTGACAGCGAACACCACTTGGAATGATTAGATCGGGGTTTGGCAATTCCAGCAACACCCCGTAGGTTGCACTGGCTGCATCGCCAACCGGGTCAATTCTGCGAACAATGGCATCGAAGGTTTGATCTTCAAATCCGGGCACGCTCATACTGATCTGACCGAGCATGCCACTTTCAATCACACCCAGCTTTGACATGGGCACAATGACTTCAACATGCAAAGGGTCCAGACTGGCAATTTGCAATACGGGTTCGTCAGCAACGTACTCACCAACCGTTTTGTATCGCTCCATAATCGCACCGTCAAACGGTGCCCGAATGCTGCGTCGATTCAGTACGGCTTTGGCGCGCATTACTTCTATGCCTGCTACCTCAATATTTTCACGCTCTTGTTGAACCTGCATTTCAGCAATCAGCGCTTCGGTTTTAACCTGATCGAGTGTTTGCTTTGAGATAGAAGCTTTTTGAAACAAGGACTGGTTTCGTTGCAAGGTGCGTGAACCAAAATCTGCATTGAGCTGTCGCAACCGTGTGGCTGTATTTAACGTCGCTAAACGATTGGCCAGTTGTAACGATGCACGTTCAACATCCGATTCCAGCTCGGCAAGCACCGTACCAGCAGACACATAGTCAGAACGGTTAACGTTCACTTTTGACAATACACCGGGAACAGCGCTACCAAGAGCGGCAATTTGACCGGGCTGGACAACGCAATCGATATCAGACAGGACTTCACGACTGGCATCAGCCGGAGCACCCCACGGCAAAACGGTTGCTGCAATTACAAACACCACTGGTGGAATGAGTGCAAGCGGATTGTAGAAATCTATATTACCCATGATGTACCAATAAGATATCGTTGTGTAATTTACCGTTAACTTACGCAGGCAATGTTTTCAAAAATACCTGACGCAAGGATCTTAACCAGCGTTTTCCAAGGGGCTCAGCATCGTGTCGCAATGTAACGTATGCCCGTTCTCCTACCCCGAATATTTGCGTGTTAGCCGGCAGACCTAACTGCAAATGGAATATACTCTCAACCGTTGTTAGTCCCTGCGCATCGTTCGACGCAATTGCTATGCCGCCGCCGCCACTGGCGCCCAGTGCGGCGCTGGGTAATTGATGATCTGCGGCAGGCACCTCATTTACAACACTGGCCTTGATTCGGTTACCCAGGGCTTCAGCGAGTTTGACCGATGCCGAATTAATGCCTTCACGCAATCGCCCGCTTTTCGAATCCGGAACAGCGACTCGCACCACCAGAGCGCTTGGGTCGACCACATGCGCGATCAAGTCCCCTTGTGAAAAGTAGCGCCCGGTTAACTCGTGTCGCTGACTTGGTGTAAACGTTCCATCGGTACTTGCAACAATATGCAGACTGTCCAGCTGTTTTTGTATATCTGCCAGATTTCGATTCAGTGTCGCAATATCTTCACGAAGCAGAACATATTCAGCCGGATCCATCGATCGCAACAGCTCGCTTCTGATGTCCAGCGACACCAGCTCCTGTTGCATGACCAGAATGGATTTTTCCAATTCAGGCGCCTGTAAACGCAGTAAGGTCTGGCCTTTGGTAACCTGATCACCAGGGGATACCAACACTTCACTGACGAATCCGGAGGCCTGAGCAAATATCTCACCCTGCTGTGGCACCCAAACAACACCTTGAGCTCGAGTCGACGACGGCAAAGGCAACAAGCCAATAACGATGACGCCTGCAACAAGACCAGCGCCGACCAATCGGGTTGAATGTTTGCGTCTGTGTTCAGTTTCAGGCGATCGCAATACAAAGTGGATGCTTTTGTACAGTGGCATGATCAGTTGCTGGAAAATCGCCCACAGACCCAGTGCAACACCAAGAACCAAATAGCGGCTGGACAAAAAAACCACGATGAAAAACAAAATAAAAACACGGTAAAGGGTGGATGCCAGACCGTAGCCAACAAACCAGCGACGCTCTCCTGCAGCCGTTACCGGAGACACCTGGTTATCAAGTTTCAAAACATAGCGCTTGATCAGGTAACGATAATACTGTGCCGATCGAGACATCAGGTTCGGGATTTCAATCAGGTCTTGCAAGATAAAGTAGCCATCGAATTTCAATAGCGGATTCGCGTTGAATAAAATGGTGGATACCGCACCAATGGTAAACACACCAAACGCACAATCACGTAACAACCCATCACTGGCACCTACCCAGATACACAGCGCAACCGATGCAATGAACAGTTCGGCCATAATGCCAGAGGCGCTCACAATGATGCGTTTGTATTTGGACTTGAAGGACGTTGCTGCTGAGGCATCAACGTAAGGAATGGGTGTTAGTACCAGCAAGGTAATACCCATCTCATGCACATCCCCGCCCCAGCGCTTCACACAAACTGCGTGGGCAAACTCGTGCACTAACTTCATAACCGGATATAGCAACCATAACAGCAACAGATTGGTTGGCTTCAATATGTCACTACTGTATGCATTTGCCAGTGAGCCCCAGTTTTGCAGTGCCAGCACAAACGCTGGCAGTACCACCAAAAGCCAAACCAGCAGACCGGTAATACCGATAAACGGTTTGGTAAAAGGCGTAAGCTTGTCCAACACTTTGTTCGGATTGAACATTGGAATACGAATAAGCAACGGGCTGATCAGTTTTCGAATGCGCACGCTGCGCCGGCGGTCCCGATACTGCTTCACCAGTTCGACCGTGCTCTTATCCAACACGTTCGATATGGCACCCATACGATGCAATCGACTCACGACATCGACGATCTCGGTGGTGCTCAGATCAACCGAATCCTGGTTTGACAGGTAATGGTGAATAGTGGCAAGTGTGCATTTACCGTCGAGACGCCCTACTAGCGTATAGGCCCGTCCGTTTAATCGTATGTGTTCCCCGGAGAGCTCATCGAGAAGCAAAAACCATCGCTCACCGCGATAGACCTGCACGTGGGTACGTATATGACTGCGAAGCTGCGGACTAAGATCGCTCAAACGCTGCCAGATTTCTTCAGCTGTTACAAACGTCTCGCTCATTACAAGCCTGTTTTCCACAGCCAGAGACGGATTTTGGCGACAAGCCGGTGCGACCATATCCAGCCAAGTGGTTTTTCACCAACGCGAACTTTTGCAACACCTCGCATTCCCGGTCGCAGTTTGTCACTCTGTTCATCGAGTTCGGCTTCAACCGAAAACACACTGCGACGCTCGCGAGTTAACGCCACCGGCACAATATTCTTCGTGGTTAACGCATGTTTACTGCCAGGCAATGCAGAAAAGCGCAGCACGCCTTTTTGTTCGGGTTCCACACCAGCTACATCATGTTCATCTATTTCCAGAATCAGTCGATACGATTCCATCGATGCAACTTCAAAAAGCACTTCACCCACATCGACCGGGGCACCCAGTGACTGGTTCAAATCGCCGCTAACCAGCACGCCATCGAACGGGGCAACCAATCGCGCTCGATTTATTTTTCCATCAATCAGTGCAAGCTCTGCTTCTACCTGTGCTTTCTTGGCTTGCAGAACACCCAACTCGGAGCGGTCACGCAAACTCAATGCACGAGCAAGCGTGGTATCAAGTTTTTCAAGTTCGCCAAGCCACTTCTCTCTTTCGATTTGAAGATCGCTGTCTTCAAGCGTTGCGATAACCTGACCGGCAACTACCTTATCGCCAGCGCGTGCACTGGCTGACTTGATATAACCTGCTTGAGGTGCAACCAATACTTGTTTATCAGAACCCTCAATACTGGCTTGTGCTGCAACGTTGTATGGTACTGGCACAAACAGAATACCAAGCAGACCAAGTCCTGCCAAAGCAGCGATGATTTTTCCGTTACGAGTTTTAGGCAGCTTGTCAGGACTCAATGTTGAACGAACAGACTCGCGCAGGCGTACGGTAAACGATCGTTGTTCCTGTCGAATCAGTTGCAGTACCGGTCCCATGGGAGCCAGTATTTTTATCGCGTGACTAACCGCATCGGCTGCAAAACCTTCATCGGCACTGCGTTCAAGTAATACCGCACCTACCGGTTGATTGTTGCAATACAACGGAATGGTGCAAGTGCAAAGGGAGGTATGCGCGCTTTCCAGTTCGTTGTGCGCCCGGGTTAATACCAAGTCCGACTGGCTATCGGTCGTATTGATAATAGTTTCCTGTTCGGCAGCTTCTTCCATTGCCGCCTCAATGGCTAGCACCAAAGCTCGACGATCATCAAAATCGGCCACTTGCGAAATGGCTTGTAAACGAATGGATGCGCCGTGTTTTAAGCCGACGCTTACGCGTTCGCATTGCAAATCGACGGCTAAACGATTTGCAGCTTCGAGACACGCCGCGTAAAAATCCTTTTGTGACAGAGCTTGTTCGGCCAGCTGTATTGACACCGCCGATGCGGAACCAGAAATATCGCTAACCACATTTTCCAAAGAGCCTAGCCAGATTCCGCCCCACTGAACCAGCTGCACAACAGCTTCTTGCTGCGACTGACTGCGCGACACGATTTGCATAACGACGATATAGTCACCACCGTCATTGCTTACCGGGATGGCAATATGATCTTGAGCCTGTTCGGCAGATTTACCTGATTTCTGAGCCGCCTTAACGACGACTTTCCCGGCTTCGAGCGATTCGCTGGCGAAGATGCTCAGCGCGGAAAGCTTCGAGTCATTCTCCGGCCAGTGGCCAAGAATTTTTTCAAGCCGATTGTCAGACACGGCAAACACAGCACCACGTAAGACACCCGCAACCATTTTGCACTGCCAGCCCAACCAGGCTTTGGCAACAGCTCGGCGTTGTTCGTTACGCCCATCGTCCTTGGAGGCACCGGATATCCGCTCGGTATCACCATTCGTTTGAGGGTGTTCTTGTAGTTGCGCTTGCGACACGTGCGGTCACACTTTTACCTGTTTACAGACCGAGTAAGAAAGCAACTAGCAAGCCACCGGATGGCTACAAAACTTAGGGGTAGACCACAGAATGACGGTACGGGGCCTGGATTTATCCTTTACGCGCAAAATAGCCGGACTTGGCTGGCTAGCCAGACAGTGTGCAGGCAGCTATCTGGGCCGCTAAAAATGCAATATATTGCATCTTCATGCAGACGCACGCTTGCACGTGTTGTGTTTATTGGCAACAGCGAACAGGGTCAAACGCGGTGGATTTTTATCGGGTAATTTGAGTCGACGACAATGGCGAATTGGAGCGGGAAACCAGGTTCGAACTGGCGACCTCAACCTTGGCAAGGTTGCGCTCTACCAACTGAGCTATTCCCGCACCGATCTGTGTATTGTGGGTTCACCTGCTGCAACTGTCAAGGGCAGCCAGGGAAGTTTAC
>CALJNA010000162.1 GCA_937981955.1 uncultured Granulosicoccaceae bacterium | reverse complement strand
CGGCCATTTTGTATGTGGCTAGTGCTTGCGTTATCTTTTTTATAACGGGTGTGGTGGGGAGGTATGCTGGTAAGAGATATGACTTGGGCGTTCAGTTTGTCGTGGCGGTGGTTATCATCATAGCGAACGAGCTGGCTTTGCTGGCTATATTAATTTTTGATATTGCGTCGGCCGAACGCGCTGCCCCTATTGCAGCTACTGCTGTAATGATTAGTGCGTCTTTTATTTCGCTGCATCTTTGTGCAAGACATACATTTCCGTTAATTGCATCCAAACTAATTGTAGTTATTGCATGCAGTGTGTTTTTAGTTGCCTATTCAACGGTGACGGTTCCTGTCAGTGTCGTGTTATCACTGTTAATGGTTGCATTTTTAATAATGACGGCGACTGGTTACTGGGTTGTTATGCGTAGAAGGCAAGAAATATATTTGCAAATACAGCTGCAGAAAATGAAGGTAGAAGCCGATGCCCAAAACGTTGAGCTGCTCAAAGTTATTGAAGAGAAAGAGTACAGTCAAAAGCAATACCAGAACGAATCCGAGCTGCGCAAGAAGTTAATAACACACATTGGCCATGATCTGCGGCAGCCCATCAGCGCAGCCAAGTATATGTTGCGGGAGATGCGTCAGGGGCAGCGTAGTGATGAGCAGGCACTGCTTATCGATGATACTCGCGAATGCATACAGTCAGCCGGTCGCATGATTGAGAATATTGTTCAGTTTAGTCATTACAATAGCCTCTCGATCGACGTTAAGCCGGAGTTGGTAGAGCTGGATGAACTTTTTCGGTCGTTAAGCAGAGAGTATTCCCCGCTTGCTGAAAAAGAGCAATGTACCCTACGTTATGTATCTTCCTCAGTTGTTTTAAATATTGATCCTGAATTACTAAAACGCATTTTAAGAAATTTGATTGTTAATGTTATTAGTCATTCAGATTCAACCAAATTGCTGCTTGGGGTTCGGCGTGTGGAAGAGGGAATAGAGATATGGGTGTTGGATAATGGTTGCGGTTTGCCGGAAGCTGAATCGGAAACCAATACAAAGGACCTTAACTCATCATCACATGGGCTGGGTTTAGGTATGCAAATTTCCCAACAGTTGGCGAACGCATGTGGTGCGCAGCTGACTTTCTATTCCCGGCAAGGTGAAGGAACACTGTGTAAATTACTCATGCCTGATGCGTTAATCGCCGAGTCTTCAAGTAATCGCAACATTAATCCGCTTGATAGCTCTCGTGCAAGCTGTGATGCCATTCCTCAATGAAGCTTTGTCCAGAGCTGGAAGTGCAGTGGACGTTGCGAACCACTCCACCCTCTCTTTATCTATTGCCAAAGCCTGACTGGCAGCTAAACAATCCGAAAATGTACCAATAAGTCTAAACTACCATACTTGTATACTAGTATACGGGCGTGTATGGTTGGAGCATGGAAGCGAGTGCCCGCGCAGCATTTGTTTTCCGTAAATGCCTGGTTCATCGGGAGCTGTGGCAATACACAGCGGCGTAGCCGCTTAAATAACAAGCTGGAGGTTCTAATATGAGTATTTTTAAATCTGTATTTTCGATCGCAAAGGCTTCAATCGCAGCAACCCTATTGTTTTCTGCGGCATTCAGCGCTAACGCCGCTGATCTGACACTTCGTGGTGCCAGTCTTTTTGATGAGAATCACGCGTATACAAAGACGCTACGCGAGTTTGAGCGGCTCATTGGTGAAGGCTATAGTGGTGATGTCGAATTCGAAATGCATTTGAATGGTGAGCTGGGTGATGAAAGTGATTTTGTTACTTTCCTGCAGCAAGGTGTCGCCATCGATTACGCGATTATGGCGCCGTCGAACATGGCGGTTTTCGCTCCGGCTATTCCATTAATGGATATGCCATTCCTGTTCCGCGATCTTGATCACTGGAATGCCGTCCTGTCTTCTGATGTATTAGCGCCGCTGGAAGATGAGCTGTACGAGAAAGCTGACATTAAAGTGATTGGCTATGCCGGTGGTGGTACACGAAATTTGGCATCAGCAAAGCCCATTGCCAATATGGATGAGCTTGGTGGCCATAAAATGCGCGTAATGGGAGCGCCGATTCAGGCAAAGATTTTTTCAGCCATTAGTGCTGCTCCTTCAGCCATTGCATACAATGAGGTATATAACGCCATTCAAACAGGCGTTATAGCGGGTTTTGAAAACGAAGCAGCATCGATTCAAAACCTGAAGTTTTATGAGGTAGCGCCAAACATTACGCTGACCAAGCACGCAATCACTGTACGACCTTTGACAATGAGTGGAAAAACATTCCGTAAATTGCCAGAAGAGCTACAGGCTCTGGTACTTGAAGCAGGAGCGAAAGCCGGTGCATTTGGCCGTGAGATTGAAAGCCGTGAAGATGGTGAAAAACTCACGCAAATGGAAGATGCGGGTCAAATAGTCGTAACCGAATTCGAAGGTCGCGAAAAACTGCTTGATCTTGTTGTGCCTGTGCAAGATGAATTTGCTGCTGATTTGGGTGCAACTGAATTGCTCGAATCTATCCGCTCCATGTAAAGTAACGAGATCAAAGCGTGCCGAATGAATCGGCACGCTGAGATACATCCATTTATTCGGAGAAATTCGCCGTGGTCGGACAGCTGCTCGAGCGCTTCTGTATGTTTTTGCGTTTGTTGATCGGCGCTTTAACGATGCTATTGGCATTGCCTGTAGCGGCGCAGGTAATCGCAAGATACACCGGGCTAATACCTGTCTATCTCTGGACTGAAGAACTTGCCACATTCATATTTGTATGGGTTGTCATGATCGGTTCGATGATTGCCGTATGGGATGGAACGCATTTTAATGTTGAAGTATTGCCTCGGGCCAAGTCGCCTTTCTTAAAGCTATTGCAAAACGGGTTCGTCTTGGTGTTACTGATTCTGTTTGGATTGCTGTTCGCCTGGTATGGCATTGAATACACAAAATTCGGGTCTATTCAAAACTCAGTAATGATGGGTGCAAATATGGCCGTAACGCATGTGTCTGTACCATTGGCCGGATTGGTCTGGTCGATTTTTGCATCTTACCGCTTGTCTGAAGCTATACAGGAATATCGTCAGCACAGGACAGGCTCATGATTATCCCTACAGGAATGGCGTGCGCCATGCTGGTGGGTGGATTCCTGTTACTTGTGTTGTTGCGCGTACCGGTCGCCTTTGCGCTAGGCCTCGCCACAATTCCTGTTGTGGTAGTGGATTTACGTTTAACTCCGTTCATTCTGCTTGATCGAATGTTCCAATCCTATAGCTCTTTTATACTGCTTGCTGTGCCGTTTTTTCTACTCGCGGCAAACCTGATGAACTCCGGCAAAATCACCGACCGTATGATTGAGCTGGCTAAAGTTATGACCGGTTGGCTTCCCGGTGGGCTTGGGCATGTCAATGTTGTTGTATCCATGTTATTCGCTGGTATTTCTGGTTCGTCAACGGCAGATGCTGCTGGTTGTGGAAAAATACTCATTCCAGCCATGAAGCGTGAAGGCTTTGATGCCAGATTTGCTGTGGCGATCACTGCGTGCTCATCAGTCATGGGAGTGATTATTCCACCAAGTATTTTGATGGTCGTTTGGGGCGGGGTAATGCAGATCTCGGTGGGTGCACTTTTTCTGGCAGGTGCCATACCCGGGTTACTGATCGGTCTGGCGCTACTGGCAACGGTGTTTGGTTATGCAAAAGTATATGGGTACCCAACAACGGGCCGCCCGACGTTAAAGGAATTTTGGAAAGCGTTCAGTGGGGCCATTCTTGCGCTACTCACACCCATTTTTGTCGTTGGCGGCATCGTTGGTGGCATTGTTACACCGACCGAGAGTGCCATCATTGCCGCCTTCTATGCAATGATATTAGGTCTGTTTGTGTATAGAACCGTCAGTTTTCGCGAGCTTGGACATATCTTCTATGATACCGGCCGATTCGCATCCATCTCGTTGTTTGCGATTGGTACCGCTACCGCATTTGGCTGGTTACTGGCTTACTACAAAGTGCCTCGGCTTATTGTCGAGTGGTTGACTCTTTTCAATGCAGGCCCGTTTGAAACAGGCTTGATTATCGCATTGTTGTTTTTACTGTTCGGTCTTTTTATCGATGCGATTCCCACCATTATTATTCTGGGAACAGTGCTCATGCCTGTTGCGGCCGGGGCAGGCATACACCCGATCGTCTTTGCCATTATCGGTATCATCTCACTGGCGTTCGGGCTGGTTACGCCACCCTATGGTTTGTGCTTATTGATCTCTTCCGCAATAGGCGAATTAAATGTTGTACAAGTGCTGCGGGATGTGGTGATTATTCTCATCCCGATGTTAATCATTTTGTTGTTGGTTATAATTTTTCCCGAGTTGGCGCTCTGGTTGCCAAGGCAGCTTATGCCGGGTACTTTCGCAGGCTGATGTAATCCCAGGCTGATTCGCCTTAAGGTCCATTGCAAATCAGTAGATGGCAAACAAACGATTGCTAAAAACAGTATTACTCGATGACAGGCTGAGAGTTGCGTTTGGCTGTGTGGTTGACACCCAGTCCGATAAAAATCAGGCCTGGCCAAGTCAGATACGGTAGAATTTCCAAGTTTTCTCCAAAAGTATAAAGAAATAAAATAAGAACAATAGACAAACCGACCTTGGCAGTATCATTCTTCATTGCGGTTACCCATAAATGAAAGAAGCTGGCTGTCATAGGTCCTGCCAGTGCAACAAATCCTACCATCCCTTTAACAAATAAAAGGCCGTACCACGTATGATGCGATCCAATCGGCATATACTCAACAATATGTGGTCCACGTTCAACGACACCATGTCCCCACACGGGAGCTTCTCGTTGCCATCGATCAACCGCTATTCTTGCAAGTGCCGATCTCACACGAGATGAATCAGCGCGTGCATTCTTGAATGTTTCCATTGCATGATTGGCAAAATCCATAGCATTGACAGCGATCATGCCCGCAAAGGTACTAACAACGCCAGCTATGTATAACACGACAGGCCGGCTGAAATTTGTCATCATCCAGGTTATCGCCCATACCGAAGCCAGGCTGACCATGGCCAGTCTGGATTTGGACATGACAATCATCACAATGCACGCAACAATTCCAATACAACGCCATTTGATATTTTTTTCCTGCAAGGCAAATATAAAATAAATATTAGCTACAAAACCGATAGCTGGAGCCCATGGGGTGAAAAAGCGCCAACGGGGCGCGCCAGTTCCTGGTTCCAGCTCATATAAGCTCACTGCAAAAAACTCAGGACCCGGACCACCGATTATCTTAAAGGGTGATACGAAAGCGGTTTGAGGTAAACCCAGCGCCCAGGACCCAACAAACAGGGGCAGCAATAACAACGTCTGTAATCCAACCATGCAGGCAGCTCGGTAGATTATTTCCGGTCGTACCGCCAGACACCCTATGAACGGAAAGACAGCCAGCAGGGCCCAACCCTTTGCCCAACCGATAATGGACTTTATGGTACTGCCGATACCCAACCCGTTATTAATATGCCCAACAACGAGTGAAAAGAGCATGAGCATCATGCCCAGCAGCCAGAGCATGACTGACCACGGAATGACTATAGCCTTATCCGGATGGACAGTTTCCTCATCAAATGCTATTCGCCAGATACCATAGGCACAAAGTACCCACGCCATAACCGGCACTACCACATACAGTGCGCCTATAAAGTAGAATCCGTAGGTTCCCACAATTGTGGTCCAGATTACTTTCTCTTCGAAATTTTTTGGATTAATACGTATCGTTTCCATGCAACCACCAGAGACATGACGATAAAAACACTCCCTATAGCCGCGCCTACAAGGGCAAATACCTTTTTTAGTACTTCTGGCTTGCCAGGCAACAAGGGTGGTACGAGCATTTGTGTCATTGGATATGAAGCAAATATATCTGATTGACCCAAATCGGATTTAGCTGCAGCTGAAATGTAAATTGCTGTCGCCGCTTGATGCGCAGTTTCCAGACTTTCCAACTCTGCTGCACGCTTGGAAATGTCCTGCAACTTATCTTCCATTTCAGCAATCAAAGTATCGTATTGTTCAATCTCGATGATCAATGACCGCTTTTCAACCGATGTTTTAATAAGCGTATTAAACATCTCTGATCTATTTTCGTCGTTAGCCAGCGCAAGCTGATCGAGCTTAGTGTCTTCGTTAATACCCGTAGTCCGAGCAGCACGTTCCAACAACGCATACGTGGCTTCGGAAACTCGCGATTGAGCGTGTTTAACTTTCGGATGTTTACTTCCCCAAACGGCTCTACGCTCGACTAACTCTGCCTGAGCTTCAGATTTAACATGCAGCAGCGACTGGAATATAGGATCTGTCAATAGTTTCATGGCGCTGGAAGCCTCTTCTACTGAAACTGACAAAAATGACTGTAGCTGTTCTACCGTGCTGGTCAGACTCGCGGCTCTGACCTGTGCATCGGCTTTTTGCAGTTTGAATTGCTCTATGTTTTCACTTAATGTATCCAGCTGTTGTGTCGATACTAGTGATGTGTCTCGTTTATAAGCAAGAACTGCCGCTTGCGCAGTGTCTGCGCTCGCTTTGTAGGTGGCTAGAACTGAAGCATTTCCGTTTCGTCTCGAAAGTAACTCGTCTGTTCTTAGTCTTGTCAGCTCAATTTGCAACGCGCTGTTTAATGCATTGGATCTGTCGAGT
>CALJNA010000161.1 GCA_937981955.1 uncultured Granulosicoccaceae bacterium | reverse complement strand
GTAAATACAAGATATGAAAACATTAAATTATGGCTTGCTCGGTTGTGGAATGATGGGGCAGGAACATATTCGCAATATTTTATTGCTGGAAAATTGTCGCGTACATGCAATTCACGAACCGGATGAAAGCATGCGAAACGCTGCTAAGGCTTTGGTACCCGATGTTGTTTTTCACTCATCGTTAGAGGAGCTGATAAGCGATGAACTGATCGATTGTCTGGTTATTGTTAGCCCCAATTACATGCATGTCGATCAACTAAAGAAGATCACCACTTTGCGTACACTGCCAATCTTGGTCGAGAAACCATTAGCTACAGAACCTGAAGATGAAATTTTTATTGCTGATCTGATCAAGTCTTATGCATCTCCAATTTGGGTCGCAATGGAATACCGTTATATGCCTCCGCTGGCGAGCTTTATCGAGAAATGTGACGAGGTAACCGGTGGCGTGCGTATGTTAACGATTCGCGAACATCGATTTCCGTTTCTTGAAAAAGTCAACGACTGGAATCGACTTAACAAACACTCCGGTGGCACTCTGGTCGAGAAATGCTGTCACTTTTTCGACTTGATGCGGCTTGTACTTCAAGCAGAGCCGACACGGGTTATGGCTTCGGGTGCACAAATGGTTAATCATCTTGACGAGGTCTATAACGGCGAGCGTTCAGACATCTGGGATGCAGCGTACGCCATATTCGATTTCGACAACGGAACAAAGGCAATGCTGGAGCTTTCGATGTTCGCCGAGGGGTCCGAATTCCAAGAGCACATCACAGCGGTTGGACCAAATGGAAAAATCGAGTGCCTGATTCCGGGGCCAACCCGTTTCTGGCCCAGTCATCTCGGGGATCCTCCGGAACCAAAGTTGATTATCAGTCCACGCAAGCCTTGTGGAGCGAGCGTTGTTGAAGTCAAGGTAGACGAGAAAATATTAGCAGCAGGGGATCACCACGGTTCTACGTTCTACCAACATCAGGGTTTCAGAAGAGTCGTGCTTGGAGAACAGCAGCCGGAAGTAACATTAGATGATGGTTGGCAAGCGGTGAAAATGGGTATGGCAGCCCAGCAGTCCTCTAACCAAAGCAAGGTCATTGAATTTTAATCCTGGCATCTTCGTTTTCATTGGTTGCGAGCGCCTTAATAGCCCCGTTTGCCCATAGCTTTCTCGCTCGCAATGTAATTTAACGCTACGACAAGGCTTTCTCGCAACCAGCGATAAGCCAGACAACCAACGCAAGCTATAATTGCTGCTGAGCGTTGTCGGTTTCAACCGGCCTTATGGCTCGCAATCGCGCGAATGAGCGGGAAGATCACTTGCACATATTCAAATATTTTATTTCTGCCACGCTAATATTGATTGCCCTGGTGGGGGTATTCATTGTTGGTTGCAGTGGTAAATCCGATAATCCGGATGAATCTATCTCATCTCCAACTCCTTCACCTGCCGGTGCAGACAACTCGCCAGTGCGTCTTGATTTACCTTTGGATAAAACGGAAATCTCGGTCGATAATGCGCGGCTATTAATGCAAGCGAGCTTTGGTGTCACTCACGCAAGTCTTGCTCTGGCAAATCGCTTCGACAGTCCTGCTGCGTGGATCGACGACCAGATGGCAAAGCCAATAACGATGCATTTACCCAAGGTTGAAGCCTACGGAAACGCCAGTTGGTCGCAACCTCGGCATTGGGTTTGGTGGGAAACGGCGATTACTGCAGAAGATCAATTGCGTCAGCGCACCGCGTTTGCCTTGAGCGAAATATTCGTCGTTTCGGACATTGATTACACTCTGTCAAATTCACAACACGCTGTGGTGCATTATTACGACATGTTGGCAAGCTCCGCTTTTGGCAATTTCCGTGATTTGCTTGAAGACGTTACTTTGCATCCCGTTATGGGTATCTATCTGTCCATGCTCAGAAATGAAAAGGCGGATGAAGAAAACAATGTCAGGCCCGATGAAAATTATGCACGCGAAATCATGCAGCTGTTTACCATCGGATTGTATGAGTTGAATGAGGGGGGAACACCGGTACCTGTTGGTAATCCAAAGCCAGCTTATACACAAAGCACGGTTGAAGAATATGCGCGAGTATTTACCGGCTGGGACTATGCCGATTCACCCGATTGGCGATCGAACAAACAACTCGATAAAATCTCGCCGTTGGTGCCAAATGAAAACTATCACGATTCTCAAAGCAAACAGCTAATCAACGGTGAGACGACGCCAGCTGGATTGAATGCACAAGAAGATCTTGAGCTGGCTTTGGATTCTTTGTTCAATCATCCAAACGTCGGCCCGTTTATTGGCAAGCAGTTGATTCAAAAGCTTGTCACCAGCAACCCGTCAGAAGCCTATGTAGCCAGAGTTGCTGCTGTGTTCAATGACAATGGACGGGGAGAACGCGGTGACCTGGGTGCCGTCATCAAGGCCATTTTGCTTGATAGTGAAGCACGTCAAACGACAGCAAGTATGAATGCTGAAGCCGCTTTAAATTTTGGAAAGTTAAAAGAACCGGTTATCAAAGCTATCCATATTATGCGTGCGCTTAATGCAATTCCCGGGACTAATTCGGAAGGTCGATTCCATCTTTTCCGAAAAACCAGCGATGCAGCGGATCAGATATACGGGCAATCTGTGCAGAGTTCTCCATCGGTCTTTAATTTCTTTTCGCCTACTTTCCAATCCACGAACAACGCGGCCGGCGGCGAGCAAAAACCATTCTATGCTCCGGAATTGCAAATTTTGACCGAATCATTGTTGTCGGTAGCCAGCAACGATCTGCATTCCATGTTGTACACAACCAATAACCGAAGTGGCAGGGCGCATCGCTCGGCCATGCTCGATATAGATGCTCCGATGGGGATGTTGCGCAAGGGGCGTAATGCTTACCTGGAACATCTGGATATGTTGCTAATGGCAGGCACCATGTCCGACACAATGTACTCTCTGCTGTCAGATTTTATCAACGAACGTATTGACGTTAGCTTAGTATCTGATGAACCAGAGAGTGTTCGTGCCCGCTACATTGACAGAGAGTTGGCAGGGCTTGATGAAGCTGCGCTGGAAGAGATCGTGCTTGATTCTCTGTTCATGATCTTGGCGTCTCCAGATTTTATGGTGCAGCAATAGTGTTGTTAAAGAACAGATTTAGCGGCCCAGGTATAGCAAAGAAGATGACACGACCAATTACTCGTTAATGGTTTATGGTAAACCCATGATAAAAAGCACTCGCAGACAATTTTTAAAGCGCTCGCTTGCGCTGCCCGCAGCCTACACGGCAAGTCGCGTTGGCGGTGTGTCCATGACCAGCATGGCATTGGGCGCTGTTTCATCGGGTGCAGCGGCCGCAGCTGAATGTTCTGGCTCCAAATCGCTGGTGTGTTTGTTTTTGGCTGGTGGTGCCGATTCCTTTAACATGTTTGTACCTATCGGCAATGATTACTCGGTGTATCGAGAGACTCGTAACGACTTGGCTGTAAACGAATCTGATTTACTGGAAGTCTCCGATCCGTCCCGTGGTTCATTCGGGTTCCATCGTTTGTTAAGTACATTTCAACAAATGTACATAGAAGGTGACTTGTCGGTTGTGAGTAACGTTGGACCCTTGCTCGGACCAACTGTGCAGGCAGATGTGGGTAATCTGGCGCTGCTGCCCGAGAGTTTGTTTGCGCACAATACACAGCAGAAATTGTGGCAGAACGCTGCAGGTAAAATCAGTGGTACTGGTGCATTTGGCTGGGGCGGTGCCATGGGTGTGGAGCTGGCGGAATGCAACATGGCAGCAAACGTCCCCGGTAGTATCTCTGCCAATGGCGCAAATACCTGGCAGACCGCAAAAGATGGCGGTTATATCTCATTGAGCCCGAATGCCGATATTCAGCGAATGTACGGGTTTGATCCTAGTGTTGCCGGGTGGATATCGCAGGCATCCAGGCAAGCCACCAGCACGCGGTTACAACAAATGCTGGAACAGGCCAGTGCGGAGGGGCAACCACTTTTATTGCGCGAGGCTGCCAGCATATTATCTCGTTCTACTGTAGTCACCGAACAGCTTGAGGAGACGTTCGAAAATTTTACTCAAATGGATTGGAAACCAGATCAAAGAAACAAGCTGGAGCGTCAACTGCATTTGGTTACGCGGCTTATCGAAGCACGAGAATCCTTGGGTATGCAGCGGCAACTTTTCTTTGTCAGGATGGGAGGTTGGGATACGCATAGCGACCAGAATGAACGACTGCCACTTTTAATGACAGAACTGAATACGGCGGTTGATAACTTTCGCAGCGCTTTGACCATGCTAAACCTGAACGATTCGGTCACTACCTTTACAGCCTCTGATTTTGGGCGCACCTTGACCAGTAACGGCAACGGTACCGATCACGGTTGGGGCGGGCATAATTTTGTCTTTGGCGGAGCTGTGAACGGAGGTCGCGTAGTGGGTGACATTCCAAGCTACGCAAAAACCGGCAACCCTGATGATGCAGTTGACAAGAATGGTGAGTTTGCCGGAAGAATAATACCGACTCAATCAGTTGGGCAGTATGGGGCAACTCTGGCACGCTGGATGGGTGTGCCTGAAGCGGCGTTACCTTCTATGTTTCCAGACTTATCTCGATTTCAAACGCAAGACCTGGGTTTTATGTCTTGAGTGCAGCATGTGCTATTGGTGAATCCTGGAAGTACAACTATTTGAAAGCTGATTAAAGCTGCGACCAAACAAAGCCAGCATAATCAGTAGCAACATATCGAGTGACCAGATTGCTCCACCAGGTGCGTTTAAACTGCATCCCGATGAGGATTTGTGTGAGTGTTCAACCTTGTCATCGGCTTGCAGACCAGCAGATGCCATAGCTGCCAGTGTTTGCAAGGAAGCCTGTCCGTCATAGTCAGGTGTTTGATGATGTAAGTTTCTTGCTTCCATAATGAAGCCATCCCAGTGCGAATGCATAACGTGGCGATCTTCGTTTCTGGGCACATGATGAAATGATATCCGGTGCCAGACAACGATATCCTCGTTCTCAAGACTTTCATTGTTAACAAATTCCAGAATATTCTCGTGGCACTCCGGATAGTATTTGGCGTTCTCGCTTACAAAACGTTCGCAGTCATTCTGCCGGGTCACGAAGAAGTCAAACTCGGTAAATGGCTCGGTTACTGCACTCACATGTTTATGCCCGTAGTTCACTGGTTCAATCAAGTAAGCTGGTGTAGCAGGCAGGCTGGCATTCCCGTCGCTAATAAGCCACGATGTCATTTTTTCTGGCTCGATTGACCGAGCAGCTTCGGTTGATAATCGGGTTGATACTCGCGCCCTGCGACCTTCACTGTCGGTTAAGAACTGTAGTTCGCTGACTTGATCGTCAGTGGCACTGTTTCCAAGATCGAAATCGATCTGCCAATAGTAATTGTGTGTATGCGATAGCCAGGACTTGTCTTCAACTCCTTCCAGCTCTCTGCCAAAATGCGAATGTGCATCTTTTGAAGATCTCTGCAGCGCACCAGCGGCGCCAATGCTAGGCTGTACCGTACCATCAGCAAAAAATTTCCAGGTAATCAAGTAAGCGTAAGAGCCTACTTGTGAGGTAGAGAAAACGGTCAGACTTTGTGATTTTCGCGTCTCCGATGCCGTTGTGTAACTGTCGTCACCTGCTGATATTCTTTCGCAAAGGCTGGGACGGCCAGCGATGTCGATAAGCCGTCCGCCGGGACAATCGTGTTCTTCCAGCGTTGTGACATAACCACCGCCAAGTCCGAATTGTGTTACGTCGTTATAGTTAACACTGCTATCGTCATAACTGACGTGTAACTGCGAGAGTCGCAGGCTGCTGAATACCGGGTAAGGTTCTGTATCCGGGGATTGATAACTTACGTTACTCAAGACAATATTCTCGCGCTTTCTCGAATCCCAGCACATGCTCCAACCAGCGCCATTATCGAATCGCGCATTAATCTGATTTTCTAAAGGACAATCCGCTTGTGCAACCGCAGAGCCTGATGACAAACCAACAATTGCGGCAAATATCCAATAGCTGAATATGTAGGTCAGGGGTTTCATTCTGTCAGAGGTGTAAATGGTGTTGATGCAGACCAATCGAAAGGAATCAGCTTGAAACTGCCTTCTCTTGCGGTTATGACGGGGTAATCTTCTGCTTTGGGCAGTAACTGGCGGGCAAGACTGAACCAGACGACTATGTCTTCCCCGGTAATTGATTCGCCATTAACGAACTGATCAAGACTGTTGCCGCATTCGACGTTAACTACCGAGTTGTTCGATGCAAAACGCTCGCAAACTTCGGCGCGGGTAACGGAAAAATCAAAGCCCGCCCAGTTATTGTGTCGACTGACAAAATCAAATCCCGAGCTTTGTGGGTCCAGGTAGTAGCCCATGCGTGTGGTACGACCAATGCCTGCTGATAGCTCGGTATCGCGAATAAGCCATCCACGAAACTGCGTTCGTTCAACATTGTTGAATGACTCACTGCTCAGCTTTCGCTTGCTTATCGAGCGCCTGACAACATTGGTAATGTGTGAAACAAAATCGAATTGTTCTACTACATCGTTGGCAGGAGTGCCACCAATATTGAAATCGAGCCTCCAGGTAAACAGTAAAGCGGCATTTGACGCCAGCGGAACATCCGTTGCGATAGCTGAACCGTATTGTGCATTGTTGGTGAATCGATCCAGATTGCCACTTAATCGCACAGCGGGCTCGATCTGACCGTCTTCACTGAATCGCCAAACCTGTTCAAAGGTTTTTGTGCCAACACTTGAAAAAGCGTGCAACGACAGTTCGTGTCTTCGAAGTGTTTTACTGCGACGCACCGTGGTCAGAGTGTTTAAATCGCGTACCTTTGTACAAATACCCTGACCATTCTCATTGATAACGCTGCTACCTTCTGCACAATGACTTGGTTCCGGTGCTATATGATTGGATTCACCCAGTCCTGTTGAAGTGATGACATGTTCTGCAGCCACATCTTGATCGTATTTAAATAGAATTTGTGCCAGTGATGCCGAGTCAAGAACCTTTGTTGCTGGTTCGGCTGGTGGGCCGTAGTGGACGTTGGTTAATGTCAAGCCAGCATGTTGATCAATATGCCAACAGAAATTCCATTGCGCACCTGAGTCGAAGTAGTGGCTGAAAGGTGTTGCCTTGGGTTGCGAGCTTATTGATTCAATTGACTCGTCGGCCTGTCCGTAGGCAGAGACATCGCAGTTCATTGCCATGGATGGGGATGGCATCCAACCGAAAAGCAGTAGCACCGCCATATAAAGACAGTAAAAAACGTGTATCCGGTTCATTGAACCCAGTCCAGATGCACAGAAGCGTTTTCGAGCACAATGACAGGTTCAATCGAAAAATTGAAATGATTGTGGGTAAACACAGAAACCAATGCGCAACGGGTAAGACGGCAAATTGAATTCGTGTTGGTTTTGCCGGGGTCCCAAATGGATACTTTGGTTTCGATCTCTGCAATGGAACTTATAGAAGAGCCGAAATACGTTTCATATTCATGATTAAGTTCGGCTAGAAAATCCGTTTTATTCATTAATATATTGATCGCAAAATCGATTTCATTTTCATTCAGTGGTAAATGAATGTCGATGATGGGTTGCGATTCGACAAGCTCGTGGGTGAAAGCGTTCATGAGTAAACGCGTTGCCCGGTTTGTTCGATAATCGTAGGTGAAAACTTCAGCCAGCAGTGCGTCGCCAGGCTTGCGTAACTTTGTCTCTTGGGTTTCAACCATTAACACTTGCAGGCCAAGTTGGTGGTCTGATTCAGCCCGGGCAGCTGATCGTGCCGTTGGTAGTCGTTTTAATATTGCTGCAGAGCTGATATCAGCGATGTCTTGTTCACTAAGAGTGGGTTGCCATGCAGCTGTAGCCAATGTGTTGCAAACAATGATCAGCAGAAAAATTGATATACCCATAGTGAGTAAAGCCGACCTGGCTGCAGGCGGACAAACAGGCTTCGATTCGGTGATACCGATAGGACGTGCCGGAGTGTAGGATGATCTGGTACTGGGCATGCGTTGCTTTGGCTTCGAGTCGATTTTCCTGTGTGTATCAGCGATGCCTGACGTGGTGACGCCCGCAAGCTATCAACCTTCGTTATTGATTTTCAGTGCAATTTCGCAACCAGATAAGACTGTTGAAAACCCGTTTTGGGTATGATCAGTTCCGTATTTTTTCCATATCTGTTGAAAATTTGTCGCGAAGCGGTGATTATTCGACAAGCGGATGTCAGCAAGTTGACTCCCGAATCAAACCTGTTCGGTCATTCCCGCTTAACAAGTCGGTATTTCGGAGAAATATCGAGAAATTTGGTCCCCAGCTGTCAATAATTCGGATTAGGTGCGTTTCAAATACTACGAAGACAACTAACAGGAGAGTTACGGTATGAAGTCCATCAAATCAATGATCGCACCATTAATTGACATCGTCCAGCGCCAAGGCAAACGATCAGCACTGGCCTTATTTGCTTGCACTGTTCTAGTAACACAGGCCGCCTGTGTCAGTAATATTTCCAGCCAAGTCAAAGAATCTGACAAGGACACTTCGGGCGTACACGATGGTGTCTGGTTGGTTCAAGTAAAGAAATCTGCGGGTAGACAATATATGCCTGGTAATTGGGTAGTCAATTGTGACGGCAGCCCAAGGGAATTCTCTTTTAACGTAAAAAACGGTATTGCTCAAATCAGACACTACGGCAAGCTTAAAACAACCTATGTGGCAAAGGATGGAGATTTCCGTTTTGAGTTACCCATTAGCGATTCCAACCGAGTCGGAAAAGACGGGCAGCTGGCCTTAAAAGGGCGTAGTCTGGTTTTCTACGGTAATCTGGCGAACACGAAAGGGCGCTATACTCTGGCATATGACGAATTCGGTGGCAGTGGTTGCACCGCAGTTACAGAATTTGTGCGTCGCAGCTAAGCGAGTTTATTCGGCAGGTTTGACTCTCGCGTATATAGAAGGAGCTATTCCCATTTGGGCAGTGGCTCCTTTAAACATTTCAATTGAGCTCATCTACTTCTAATCACACAAATTGAGCTCTTCTACTTCAGGAACGGCCGCCGCACTGACCGCTTATGGCCTGTGGGGAATTTTTCCGGTTTACTTCAAACAAATTACTGATGTTTCGCCACCCGATGTTATTGCGTGGCGAGTGTTTCTTTGTTTTGTCTTTCTGCTTGTTATATTTTTTTGCTGGCAGGGACCTTCACGTTTTTTGAAGCTGGTACGCGCTGTCGATCAATGGCAGTTGTTGATTACATCCACACTTTTACTCAGTGTGAACTGGCTGGTGTTTGTCTATGCAATGGCTAATGATGAGATTTTGCAATCAAGTCTGGGTTATTTTCTGGTACCTATTATCAGCGTTGGGCTTGGTGTACTGGTATTCAACGAAAAACCCAATCGATTGAAAATACTGGCCGTGGCTGTGGCGGCAACCGGCATGCTCATCACATTTGTTGTTGCCGGTGTTCTGCCTTGGATATCGCTGATTTTGGGGATTACCTTTGGTTTATACGGGATGCTTAGAAAGAAAGCCGACTATGACAGCGCTATAGGATTATTCATGGAAACAGCAGTATTACTTCCCTTTGCCTTGTTGTACATCCTGTTTTGGGCTGAACCCTTAAGTTCGTTTGATACTCAAACCCGTTTCTGGCTATACCTGTGTGGCGTTATTACTGCCGTGCCATTGTTAACAATGATTTTTGCAGCAAGAAAAATAGAGTTGAGCAGCCTCGGTTTCTTTCAATACATAACGCCGTGCATGCATTTCTTACTAGCGGTGTTGATCTACAACGAAACGGTCGATCTGGCGCGTATCATCGCTTTTAGTACAACGATACTTGCGGTTGGTTTGTGGCTGCTTGGCAGTTTAGACAAGTTTGCATCGGATCAATCCAATGCAAACACATGATGCTGCCGTTTTGATGCTCCAGATAGAGAAAGTAGAGATAAGCCGGAGATAAAAGTGAACTGAAGTCGCAGGCTTAACCGCCAGTATCTGCCACAAAACCCGCGGCTTCAATTCCAGCTACCGCGCACAACTCGTCGTTATCAGAGGTATCACCGGTAACACCTACTGCACCTAACAGATTGCCGTCTTTGTCACGAACCAATACGCCTCCCGCCACGGGCACTAAGGCACCATCGCAAAGTGAATTAACGGCTTGAATAAAGAAAGGTTCTACCTTTGCTCGTTCAAATAGTGCTCGTGAGCCTAATCCAATTGATATGGCTCCGAATGCTTTTCCGTGTGCCACCTTGGGTCGGAGCAGGCTTGTACCGTCCTGACTTTCACTGGCCCGAATGGTGCCAGCTGCGCCGAGCACGACCACTGCCATTGGCTTGAAGCTGTTCTTCGCTTGTGCGGCAAGTGTGTGTTCTATGATTTTTTTAGCATCAGCCAGTTTCAGGTCCATGTTCGGGTTCTCGTTGTGTTGGTTATTGAGCTGTATTGTAAGCAATTTGCTGAATGTGGCAAAGCAACTGTGTGATGCGTGTTGTGTACGCGCAGCTATGTGGCGGGAATGTTACATTTATGTCTCGATTAGTATGTGAGCGGCAACAGAATATGTCGGGAAAGCTGTAGTCGGTGAGACGTCTTTTGTTTACTATCACCATCAGGTCAGTAAAGAATAAAGGTTAATTTAATGGTCGTTCCTTCGCGATGGCGCGCGCTGGTGATATTGCTGACTTGTCTGATCGGTGCCTGCAATAGTGGCGGTGAGGCAACTCCCGGTACTACCGGTTCGATCTTATCGAACGATGAATCGGCCGTATCCGGAGCTGCTGATACACAGTCAGGCATTCAAGGTGTTGAACCCGTCCCACTACTTCAGGGTAACTGGGCAACTGATTGTGTGCTAGACAACGATCAGTCTGGTTTGATTTATAGCCGGCAAACGTTATCCGTGTCAGGCGCTGATATAACGAAAGAGTTCGCGACGTATTCAGATCCAGACTGTACCTTGCCTCAGGTAGTTGGTGTTTTGGTTAGTGGTTCTACTGTGCAAGCAAGTGGCGTGAGTGTGCCAACCAATAGAATTGTTGATACAACACTTGGACAGGCAGTCGCTGTTGATTTCCATTTTGATGTTCCCACAGTTGATAACGCCGCTTTACCGGATGAATTTATCGGGCTTCAAGGTTTCAATGCAGAAGTTATTTACGATATCGTATTGGTTCATGAAGGCAAACTATACTTTGGGGATACCAACCTGCCTGGGTTCGCAGGCAGAACACCTCAAACCCGGCCCGTATCGTTATTGCTTGGTGTCTCTTATAACAAAATACCGTGAATCAATTACTCTGCTCTTGAGTAACGCGTTATCTATTGGGGTGCGGAATGGATAGTTTTCATGCACCGGCACGCCGGCAACAATTTGAGTTAGAAATTAAGCGAAGTCGGTTTATCACAACGGTTGCTTGCGTTAATGGAAAACAGCAAGCTAAAGAGTTTATCCAAAGCGTACGCAAAGCCTTTCCTGACGCTAATCATCATTGCTGGGCAATGATTGCTGGTCGGCCGGGCGATATCTACTTACAAGATCAAAGTGATGACGGAGAGCCGAAAGGTACCGCCGGCAGACCCATGCTCAATGTTTTACAACATTCGAAGTTAGGTAACGTTGCCGTTGTTGTTACGCGTTATTTTGGTGGCATTAAACTTGGAGCTGGTGGGTTGGTACGTGCGTATACGCAGTCAGTTAGTCAGGCATTGCAAGAGCTGATTACAGTTGAATCGTTTATTACCCAAAAATGGATAGTCAGATTGCCCTACGCCTTGCTGGATTCATTGGAGCACCAATTGGGTGGTTATTCGGTTCAAGTTGGAAAGAAAATATTTGATGAGCTAGTCACTTTGGAGTTGCTTGTACCAGAGTCAGCCAGAGATGAACTTGATAGCGTGTTAAAAGAACTTGGTGGCGGCTCGATCACTGTTGAGCGCGACCACTAATTACTCGCGCTTATTGCGTGCTTAAACTATTTTGTATTGCACTGTAGGCCGGCTTCTCCATATAACTCTGGTCTAAAAGCAACGGTTCGAAAATCCGCCGAAACGAGTACTGGTCGGTAAAGCCCCAGGTTTGTATCGCTTTGCAACGTGGTTGCTCAAGACAAATGTCCACAATTTCGGCATACACTTCGGCCTGCTGCGTGTAGGTTGCGCCGGGGGATAAAGACACATCGAACTCGGTTATGTATATATCCAGATTGCGATCTGCCACCTTTTGAAAATTCTCTCTTACATCATCGAACTGATCAAAATTTGAGAAAATATGTAACTGATAACCAACGCCATCAATGGGAACATCGCGCTCGATCATGCCGTCCAGAATGGAAAGCAGAGTGTCAGCTTTAGGGCCATTGAAGGCAATGTCGAAATCATTTAGCAAGAGTTGCGCATCCGGTATGGTTTCGCGAGCCTGACGAAACGCTGTGTCAATGTAGGATTCCCCAAGCGCGTCAAACCAGACTGAACTTCTGAATCCGCCATTGTCGCCAATAGGCTCGTTGACAACGTCCCATAGTTTTATGGTGTCCTGATAACGACTCATTAAGCGATGGATGTACTCGCGCATGTGTCCTTCGACTTCCGATGCGGGAACATTGTTGATCCAGTCGGGAAGTTGTCGGTACCACAGCACAGGGTGCCCGTGAACGTCAATGTTATTTATCTGAGCGAAGTTCAGCAAATTATCCATATCGGCAAACTGGTAACGACCCGGTAGTGGATTAACCACTGACATTTTCATTGAGTTTTCAGGAGATACAAGATTGAACTCTTCGGCAGCAATGGCTGCGTAGATACCACCGTCGGGTCGATGATAGAACTCCGGCAAGGATGCGTAGCCAAATCGAATATTACGCTGGGCAGCCAGATCTTTCAGGCGGTCACCGGAGCGTATGAATGCACTGGCTGGCAGTACGTTCACGCTTATAGTATCAACGGAGGTCAGGCTGGTATCGATTGAATCGCGCGCAAGAATGTCAATATCAAGCATGCCGGTTGTGGTTGGAATAAATTGCAAGGTGTAGATTTCTTCGAATCGAGGATGCTGTACAAAACTCGCTCCAGGCAGTGCCTGGGCTAACTCCAATGAGGGGATGGTGCCGTTTAAATCGATACCTTTTAGTTCGAAAACCACTACATCATTTACGCGCGCGGTGTGTGGTAAAACCTCGTCAAGCATTGGTGCTACATTTGGAATCGTCGACGGATCGGATGGCATATCAACTTTGATACGAATCGTGCGAGTTGTCCGGTACTGACTATTAATCGGATCGATCGCTGTGACGGTGAATTCGTTGATTCCCACATCCATTTGCAGTGGTTGCCATCGATAGGTTTTTGTTCCGTCAAAGTTATCGTCGAAACTGGCTCCCGGTGGCAGTTCTTCAGGGAACATGCCAGGAACGTCTCCATCAGGGTCGACAGGCTTATAAAGAATTTCGAGTTGGGTACCGGCAACCGTTTCAATATCGAACAGATTTTCAAAGTAGGGTGGGGCATTGGTGGCTGGATCGACATCGTCTGGTGTGCTGATCACTGCGGGTAAGGGTCCAGCAAGGAAATCTGCTTCTGTCAGGGTGACTTCTTCAGGTACAGGTATTCTCGGTCCCGGGTCTCGAACCACTTGAAACTGGGTGATTGTATTGAAGTTTGACGCCTCTGCAATAGGCTGATCATCCGTCGATGGTGGTGGCGTAAGCGGTGGGTTTGGCAATGCGCCAAGAGTTGTTGAGGAGCCGTCCGTGGTTCCGCCAGTGTTACCATTGGTTGAACCACCGCTTGTGGTCTCAACAGGGTCGTCCGAGCTGCCCGAACAGGCTGAGAGTACAACGATGCAAACTGTATAATAGACACAGCGCTGAATCTTTCTCGCATTGCTGTGCCATTGATTTGAGACCCATTGCTTCATAGTGACTGGCTTGCCTCATTGAGTGGTTAGCCAGCTTGATCGCACGAATAGTTACTCAGGTGCGCGCAAGCCGAATGTTGATAAAAAGAAGCCCTTGTCGGGATCGTAGCTCAAACAACGGTTGCCTGGGGGTAAGTTGAGTATTGCAGTGCGGAATAGTGCGCATCAAAACCGCTATCATAAATCAATTTAACATTTCGCCCGATTCTGATGACGCCTGGCTGGCGTTGCGATAGGGTCACCGATTTGATCATCTGGAGGAACGAGTAATGAAGACAAATGCTTTTCTACGGGCTATTCGTAATGGCGAACCTCAGATTGGTCTCTGGATCAGTCTTAGCAACAACTACGCTGCAGATGTAGTGGCAACGGCGGGCTATGACTGGGCGCTGCTGGATATGGAGCATTCCCCAAACGAGGTCGGTATTGTGCTGGGGCAAATGCAGGCGTTTTCAGCCGTTGACACAACGACTATTGCCCGGCCGATGTGGAACGACCCGGTGCTGGTCAAGCGACTTATGGACATAGGCGCACAATCATTGTTATTTCCAATGATACAGTCGGTCGAAGAAGCTCAACTGGCGGTTAGTGCAACACGCTATCCGCCTGAAGGAATTCGTGGCGTCAGCGCCACACAGCGCGGAAATCAGTTTGGTCGCGTTAGTGATTATTTTGATCGAGTACACGATGAAACGTGTGTGCTGGTGCAAATTGAAACCATGCATGCGTTAGAACAAGTTGAAGCTATAGCCGCGGTAGATGGCGTTGACGGCGTGTTTTTCGGGCCAGCGGATTTATCTGCAGATATGGGGAAGCTCGGTCAAACCAGCGACGCCCAACTCTGGGAACACATCAGTAATGCAGCCAAACGGGTTCAGGCAATAGGAAAGCCTGCTGGAACCCTGGTAATGGACGCGGAGAAAGGAGCACGCTTGCTTAATGACGGATTCAGTTTTGTCGCCTGTGGCTCTGATCTTGGCTTACTTGCCAGAGGAGCGGATAAGCTGCTGGCGGACGTGAGAAAAGGCATTGCCAGTTGAGTTTATCCATTCTGGTAACGCAGAGTGCTCTTACTTCTCGCATTGCATATGTGTGCTCTGATTCAAACTAATGCCGGGTTTTGTCGTAAATGAGGTTACCGATTGGCTGTATACAACACTTCCCGACTTCGATATTCGGGCCAAAGTTGGTAAACTGGGTGTCTTGGAGAATGATTCAGGCCCGTCCATACGTGAAGTCACGGTGTTGCAGACGCACTGCCTGAAAAATTGACGAGATAACATGCTGCTCGTGGTTGTTAACGTTCCGCATACATGTTGTCCGGGTGAATAATCCGTCCGGACCATACCATTCAGGAGAGATCTCTTTATGAAGAAGCTAGTTCTATCATCAGCTATAGCTGTTGGTTTAAGTACGGTTGCAAGTTCTGCAGTTGCAGAAGACATAAGTTTGGGCGTGTTTCTTGGCCTGACCGGACCAATTGAATCACTGGTTGCCAATATGGCACCTGCCGCTGAGCAGGCTATTGCCGAAGTCAGCGACTCTGGCAAATTACTTGACGGCACCAAAGTCACTGCAATTCGTGCGGACACCACCTGTGTTGATGCAGCGGCTGCAACTGCGGCAATTGAAAGACTGATCACATCGGATAAAGTTTCTGGAGTTGTTGGTGGTGACTGTTCCGGTGTTACCACAGCTGCGCTGACTAACGTTGCGCTACCAAACGGCATGGTGATGATTTCACCTTCAGCCACATCACCTGCGCTTTCAACCGTTGAAGATAACGGTCTGTTTTTCAGAACTGCGCCGTCTGATGCCCGACAAGGTGTTGTCATGAAAGACATCATCATGGACAAAGGCTATAAAGAAGTTGCTATTACCTACACTAATAACGACTACGGTAAAGGTTTAGCCGATGCATTCCAGACTGCATTTGAAGAGGCGGGTGGTTCAGTAACCATTTCTGCTGCACATGAAGATGGTAAAGCAGACTACGCTGCTGAAGTTGGTGCACTTGCATCTGCTGGCGGTGAAGTGCTGGTCGTTGCCGGTTACATCGATCAAGGCGGTAAAGGCATTATTCAGGGGTCACTGGATACTGGCGCGTTCGATACATTCGTACTTCCAGACGGTATGGTTGGTGATGCACTGCCTGCAGCCATTGGTCCTGATCTGAATGGCTCTTTCGGCCAGGCACCAGGTACTGATAGTGAAGGGGCTGGCAAATTGGTAGAGATGGCCAGTGGTTACGACGCCTCTTCACCATTTGCTGCCGAAAGCTACGACGCAGCTGCTTTGATTATGTTGGCCATGCAAGCTGCTGGTTCTACAGATCCAAACAAGTACAAAGACAAAGTCATGGAAGTTGCGAATGCACCCGGTGAAAAAATTCTTCCTGGTGAGCTGGCTAAAGGTCTGGAGATCATCGCAGGCGGTGGTGATATCGACTACGTTGGTGCTTCTAATGTTGAGCTGATCGGTGCTGGCGAGAGCGCTGGTAACTACCGTGAAATCGAGATTAAAGATGGTGCTCTGTCAACAGTTGGCTATCGCTAGTCGAAGCCGATAGCTGGCATTAACTGCTAGTTTTTCAGTAGCAACAGGGCGGTCCATAATGGGCCGCCCTTTTTTTATTCACGTTTTTGGAGCAGCTTAGTCAATACATTTTGGTCGTAACCACCAGTTCGCCTTTTGTGTTGGCAATGCCGAATCAATCAAAGTATCCTTAGCGCAATACGCATTCAGTCCGGTTGTACCTTGCATGATTAAAGTTGAAAATCTGACAAAAAAATTTGGTGGCTTTACCGCCGTCAACGAGGCTTCGCTTGAAATTGCGACAGGTTCCATTACTGGGCTGATCGGGCCCAATGGTGCTGGGAAAACCACTTTGTTCAACGTGATTGCCGGGGTGTATTCGCCAAGTAATGGCAAGGTCTACCTCGACGGTGAGGACATCACCGGATTGCCCCCGCACGAGCTTTTTCATAAGGGCATGCTGAGAACATTTCAAATAGCGCACGAATTTTCGTCTTTGACAGTACGTGAGAATTTAATGATGGTGCCGGGCAATCAGGCAGGTGAATCATTGTCCGATGTTTGGTTTAATCAGAAAAAAGTACGTGAGCAAGAAAAGGATGTGCTTGCAAAAGCAAACGAGGTCATTGAATTTCTTGAAATTGGCCATGTTGCAGAAGAGCTTGCTGGCAACTTGTCAGGCGGTCAGAAAAAACTCCTCGAACTAGGACGAACCATGATGGTAGATGCAAAGGTGGTTTTTCTTGATGAAGTGGGAGCAGGGGTTAACCGTACACTTCTAAATACAATCGGAGATGCGATACTGCGATTGAACAAGGAGCGAGGTTATACATTCTGTGTTATCGAGCACGACATGGATTTTATAGACAAACTGTGTGATCCAGTGATTGTTATGGCTGAAGGTGCGGTATTGGCTGAAGGCACGCTAACAGAGATCAAGGCAAATGAGCAGGTAATAGAGGCATACCTTGGTACTGGATTAAAAAACAAGGCAGCTTCATGAGTTACTTGATCGGTGAGAATATGACAGGTGGCTATGGTGGTGCAGACATTCTGCACGACTGCACCATTGCTGCGGAAAAAGGTGAGATTGCTGTCATTGTTGGTCCAAACGGTGCCGGGAAATCCACCGCCATGAAAGCGGTATTCGGCATGTTAAAGATTCATACAGGCCGGGTTGTTCTCGATGGTGAAGATATAACCAATTTAAGCCCGCAAGATCGCGTTGCAAAGGGCATGGCGTTCGTTCCACAAACCAGTAACGTGTTTCCGTCCATGTCAGTAGAAGAGAATCTGGAGATGGGAGCGTTTCTGCGTCGTGATGATATATATAAAACCATGGACCAAGTGTTTGAACTGTTTCCGATTCTAAAAGAGAAACGCAAACAAAATGCCGGTGAGCTCTCGGGCGGACAACGGCAGCAGGTTGCAGTTGGGCGAGCGTTGATGACTCAGCCAAAACTCTTAATGCTGGACGAACCTACTGCAGGCGTGTCACCCATTGTCATGGATGAGTTGTTCGATCGGATAATTGAAGTGGCCCGAACAGGGATTTCCATTTTAATGGTGGAGCAAAATGCCAGACAGGCATTGAATATAGCTGACAAAGGATACGTGCTTGTGCAAGGACGTAATCGTTACACCGACACAGGTGAGGCTCTGATGAACGACCCTGAAGTCCGCAAGAGTTTCCTCGGAGGCTGAGTATGGAAGATTTCCTCAATGCGTTTGCACTGCTTTCCAATTTTGTACTCGTACCGGCTATTGCCTACGGAAGTCAGCTTGCATTAGGTGCGCTTGGCGTCACGCTGGTTTTTGGCATATTGCGGTTTTCGAATTTCGCCCATGGAGATACCATGGCGTTCGGCACCATGTTTACCATACTTGCAACTTGGTGGCTGCAATCCCTGGGTGTCAATCTTGGACCCTTGCCCACAGCCTTGCTGGCCTTGCCGGTGGGTATTCTGGTCTGTGCTATTTACGTACTTATATGTGATCGGATGGTTTACAAGTTTTACCGAAAACAAAAGGCCGATCCAGTCATATACCTTATTGCCTCTGTTGGTGTCATGTTTGTCACCAACGGTATAGTGCGATTTATCATTGGGCCAGATGATCAGAATTTTTCTGACGGTCAGCGCTTCATCATTAAGGCTCGCGATTTTAAAACCATGACCGGTTTATCAGAGGGCATATCAATAAAGGTTAGCCAGGGGTTGACCGTTGTTACGGTGATCATCGTGGTTACTGCCTTGTTCTGGTTTCTGAACAAGACCAGAACGGGTAAGTCCATGCGCGCATATTCCGACAATGAAGATCTGGCTCTTTTGTCTGGCATTAATCCGGATAAGGTTGTGGCGGTCACATGGATTCTGGCTGCAGCACTGGCGACCATCGCTGGCACCTTGTACGGGCTGGACAAATCGTTCAAACCGTTTACCTATTTTCAGTTGCTGCTGCCAATATTTGCTTCTGCCATCGTTGGTGGGCTGGGTAATCCGTTGGGTGCGATAGCAGGAGCGTTCGTTATTGCTTTTTCGGAAATCATGGTGACTTATGCTTATAAACGCTTTGCTGGTTACCTGCTGCCAGAGGAGTGGTTATCGGGTGGTTTGCTACAACTGCTTTCCACAGATTATAAATTTGCAGTGAGTTTTATCATTCTACTGCTGGTGCTGTTGTTCAGGCCGACCGGTATTTTCAAGGGGACGGGCGTATGAAATCTGCCATGAAGAACGTCTTTTTGTTTTCGATTATGGCTGCGCTTATCGTCTTCGTGGGGCAGTATCAAAGCTGGAATCTGGCCCTGTCCATTCTGAATTTGTGTCTGATATCTGCTGTAATGGCGCTGGGCGTTAATATTCAATGGGGGTACGCTGGCTTATTCAATGTGGGTGTCATGGGCTTTGCCGCCATGGGTGGATTGGCTGCAATGCTTATTTCAGTATCACCGGTACGTGAGGCCTGGTCAGCAGGTGGTGTGGGTGTGATTATTGGGCTGTTCATTCTCATTTCAACGGTACTGGCTGCTGTGTTCAGCTATAAGAAGATGGCGAAAAGCCCATTGCGTGCTTTATTAATCGTATTCATCTGCGTGGTGGGTTATTTTATTTTGCGCAGCGTCGTTGACCCCGCAACTTCCGCAATCGAAAAAGTAAATCCTGCGTCAACAGGCTATCTGGGTGGCTTGGGTTTGCCAATTCTATTGGCTTGGCCCGTGGGCGGTTTGTTCGCAGGTGCCGTTGCGTGGGTCGTTGGCAAAATAACCCTTGGGTTACGAACTGATTATCTGGCCATCGCAACGCTTGGCATTTCAGAAATTATCGTTGCTGTTCTAAAGCATGAAGACTGGCTAACGCGTGGTGTTAAAAACGTTACCGGTTTATCACGCCCTGTACCTTATGAAATCGGTTTACAAAAGAGTGAGTGGTTCTTGTCTTTGTCACAGCGCCTGGGTGCTAATCATGTGACGTTTTCGAGTATCTTTGTCAAACTTTGCTATGCGGGTTTGTTCACCATCGTTCTTTTGATCGTACTTTGGCTGTCAGAGAAAGCACTTCGATCTCCTTGGGGTCGAATGATGCGAGCGATCCGAGACAACGAGGTGTCGGCAAATGCTATGGGCAAAGACATTACGGCGCGACATCTTCAGGTGTTTGTTTTGGGTTCAATCGTGGTGGGGATTGCGGGTGCCATGTTAACAACCCTGGATGGTCAGTTAACTCCGTCTACCTACCAGCCATTACGTTTTACATTTCTGATTTGGGTAATGGTGATTGTCGGTGGTTCGGGCAATAACTGGGGTGCTGTGCTTGGCGGCTTTGTTATTTGGTTTTTCTGGATAGAAGCTGAACCGCTTGGTCTATGGTTAATGGATTTGATAACGTCGGGAATGGATGCTGACAGTCCGTTGCGCGCACATCTGATTGAGTCAGCTGCGCACATGAGATTGATGACCATGGGGTTAATATTGCTACTAGCCTTGCGTTTTAGTCCTCGTGGTTTAATCCCTGAAAAAGTGGGTCGCCATCACTGAGCCGGTTTGCTCACCGGGTTACGCTTCACATTTATCAAACAGGGAAGTTATTAAACGGGACGTTGCTAAGCAGGGATGTCCATAGCTTCGAGTGAATCATCGTTGGCGGTTGGTTTTTCAAGCGTATTTTTTTGAACCAGATTTAGTGGTACGCCAGCCTTCGCTGCATAATAGACGGCTTGCGTGCGGTTTTGTGCACCCAGCGTTCTGAATATCGCCGACATATGAGCTTTAACCGTGTTCTCGGAAATGTTCATGATTTGCGAAATATTTTTGTTGGGCTTGCCTTGCAAAAGATGAGTTAACACTTCCCTTTGTCGTTTTGAAAGGCAAGCAAGTATTGCGGTACTGGTTTTGTGGCGAGCTTCATTTTGCCTGATGGACGGTCTTGGGTTGATATATTCCGCAGGCAGGTAGGTTCCGCCAGAGGCAATTAATTCAACCGCCCGGAATAGTTCTAGTCGCGAACAGTTTTTTGCAATAAAGCCAACAGCTCCACTATCAATGACTCGATGCATCACCATATGATTTTGTTCAGAAGACAAAATTGCAACTTTTAGATCTGGATGGGCGCTGCGTAGCTGGATTAATTCATCGATACCACTGGATTGGGTCATACTGATTTCCAGCAACACCAGATCGTAATGCTCGGTTTGCAATTTCTTCGTCATTTCAGAAATTGTGGAGCAATCGTCAATTTTGAATTGGTGTAACGAGTCGTCGAATACGTGTTTTAATCCCTTTCGAAAAAGTGTGTGATTATCGACGAGTAATATCTGCATTAGACCGGCACCTCTTAAATCCCTCTATTGTTCAATAAACAAACCCAAAGTTTGATTATTGATGCTCGACTGTGGCTAATACGCTTTATGGAGAATAATAAAACTGGCGAATAGATGTATCTGGTTGCCAAAACAAGCAATAATTTCAGCGATTGATGCATTGTCAAAGCGATGAAGCAACGCTCGACTGATATTTTTCACGTACCTCAAGTCAACAACACTTTACATCTATTTTATGTTGTTTACTAACTACTAATTATAGTTAGTAAATTAGGATAGTCCAAATAGGTGAGTCGCTTGGAAGCAGTGGATATTTGCGGGGTTTACTCCAGAGGCATACCAGCACGAGCTGCAAAATAAAATGCCTCAGTACGATTGTGAACACCGAGTATTTTAAAGATAGTTGCCAGGTGGGCCTTTACTGTGTTTTGAGAGATGTTCATTTTGGCCGAAATGGCTTTATTCGATGAGCCCCGAGCAATGTGACAGAGCACCTCTCTTTGTCGGTCTGACAATGATGCCAGTATTGAAATGTCTGATACTTCACTGTTCGGTGGTGCGCCGAAATTCAGATGTTGTGATAAATCCGGGGCCAGGTAGGTTTTTCCTGCATATGCCGCTGAAATTGCATCGACCAATTCTGCACTAGACGATGTCTTGCTAATGTAGCCCGAAGCTCCGTGAGCGATAGCCTGGTTGGCTAAATGAAAGTCCTCATCGTCTGTTATTGTAATGACGGGTGTCTTATTATCGAGTTTCCTGATTTCTCTCAGGGAATCCAGCCCGATTGCGTCTCGAAGCTTTATATCCAGTAAAATCAAATCGAAACGTTCTTTTCCAAGAATTGTCAGTGCAGCTTGTAATCCATTTGCATCCTCTGCCTGTTCAAGCAGGTTTGATTGTTTAAGCAGGAGTTTAACGCCGTCACGAAAAAGAGTGTGATCAGCTACGAATAGTATTTTCATGGTTCGCATACCGCCCAATTCGCCATTACTCTCTACTATATAGAAATTACGCAGTTTTCCAAGCACAGATTTGCAAGGGTCGCGTTTTATTTTAGCTAAAATGAACCTGCTAACAGATTGGTTAACTTGCAAGAGTTAGTAACAAAGTCTTATCGAGACCTGCTGAGAGAAGTACCCCGTCGCAAAATGAGTATGTTCATATGATGTATCTCATAATGGAAGATTACAGACAGGCGATTTTTAAGCGAATTTCATTACTCGTTTGTACCAAATCCCCCTTTTTTACTACTGCCAAAACTGATCGACGCTTTAATTAAGCATTTGTGCAGACAAAGCAATATACAAACAGATAAAGCGTTTTCTAACAGAGATCTAAAATGTGATGATAAATATTTGGGAATTTGTGTGATCGGAAGGCTCGCGAATGCATTGTTTTTTTGCGCTTTTAGATGCGTTGAGTGTCCATTGCTTCTTGTCGGTGTGTTGTTTTGTGCGCACTCGATTGCCGCAGAACCGTCTGTAAAAATTCAGGAGCTTCCAAGTAACTCAACCGGTGCTGAGCAGGTTGGCATACCAAGTGACCCCGGCAACGAATTTGAGTTCGCACGAATGGTTTATGACGGTGGGTTTGAGTGGCCTCGCTGGCGGGCTGATTGGCCGGACGCGGAGTATCATTTTTCGAAAGGTTTAGAGAGGCTGACCCGAATTGACGTTTCGGATAGCAGTAGCATTATCGAACTAACCGACCCAAAACTGTTTGAATTTCCCTGGTTATACGTTGTTGAAGTAGGGTATTGGAATTTATCCAATGCAGAGAGAAGCAACTTGCGAGAATATTTGCTTCGAGGCGGTTTTCTCATGGTAGATGATTTTCATGGAGACCGGGAATGGATTCAATTTATATCAGTAATGCGGCGTGTTTTCCCCGACCGGCGAATCCTGAAGCTCGAAGCATCATCTGCCTTGTTTAACTTGCATTACGATATTAAGCAAAGACAGCAAATTCCGGGTATTCGCTCAATAATGAATAATCGCACCTGGGAGAAGGGCGGTGTGCAGCCAGGATGGTTTGGCATACTTGACGATCACGGAAGGGTCATGGTTGTCATCAACTTCAATCAGGATATTGGAGATGCCTGGGAGCATGCTGATGACGCTAACTATCCGCAACCGTATACCTCACTTGCTTATCGCATGGGCGTTAATTTTGTAATTTACGCCATGACTCACTAGGTGTCTGCAACAGTATTTATTCTCCGACTATCCATTTGGGTGGCGCGGCAGTGTTAAAATTCAGGCAATCCCTGTTCGGAATTCGCAATGAACTACCAACCAGCTGACCCGGCGTCAGCGAATTCAACAGTATTGTCCAATATTGCTTCAACTGTTAATGCTCAACCCATTATAGAACTGGAGCATGTCTGTAAGCGATTCGGATCGCTTGAGGTGTTGACAGGCCTGACACTGCAGGTCAACAGAGGTGAGGTCTACGGCTTTCTTGGTCGAAACGGTGCTGGTAAATCGACGGCTATAAAAATGATGATGGGCATTACGAAAATAGGCAGCGGTTCCATTCGTCTATTTGGTCAGTCAATTGAAGGCAATGTCATCGAAGCTCGGCAACGAATTGGCTACGTTGCACAGGAACAACACTTCTACCCGTGGATGACGCCGAAACAGCTAAGTAAATTTGTCAAAGGCTTTTACCCGAAATGGGACCAGGGACGATATGAGTCTTTGTTGAATTTGTTCGAGCTTCCAATGAAGCGAAAAATTGGTAATTTCTCTGGTGGTATGAAAGCCAAGCTGGCTCTGTCCATGGCATTGGCGACTCAGCCGGAATGCCTGATTCTGGATGAGCCAACTGCGGGTATGGATCCGGTTGCCCGGCGCGAATTTCTGGATTTGGTCAGTGAAGAAGCCAGACGAGCCGAAGCTACTATATTTTTCTCGACTCATCTGATTGATGATATAGAGGCCATCGCTGATCGTATAGGTATTGTTGAATCAGGAAAAACAGTTTACGAAGGTGAACTGACACCATTGTCAGATAGCATAGCAACGTACTCGATTGAAGAATCGCTTTATCGACCGGGAAATGTACCGGGTGAGTTTATTAATGGTGCCGCACAGGTTTTGCAGAGCAGTGCCCGACACGGCAGGCACTTTCTTGTGCTGCAGTTTCCATATGGGGCACCGAAATCACCCATACTCGAATACGGTTGGCAGCAGGACGACATGTCACTGGAAGATGTATTCATAGCCGTTGTGGCTCGTTCGGGTTGATACCATGGGTTGGTTGAATTTGGTTATGAAAGATGTCAGAGAACATGGCATCTCATTTGTAGTATTGGCTGTCGGGTTCGTTCTTGTTGTGCTGATAGCACTTGTGCAACAGCAGTCGGGTGCTTTTAGCATGAGTGGATTCGAAGTTGTCCGATTCTCGCTAATTACAATTATTCCTTTAATAAGCTTTATCGTTGGCAACCGGTTAATTGTTCGAGAATATACCGGTGGCACACGTCGTTTTATTGAAGCACTGCCAATAGCGAATTTTACTCCCTTGTTTGTCAAGTATTGTGTTGGTTTGCTCTATGTTGGTTTATTGTGTGTGGCTGTTGTGATACTTGCTGCAACAGCTGCCAACGCTGCAGAGGACGTCACCCGGCAATATTTACGTCTTCTACTGATGAAAACCTGTGTTATTGGTACGCTGTTTTGGAGTCTTGTGTTTTTCGTCAGCTTCACTGGTCGTATTAGACTGGTTATCTACGTGGTACTCGGGCTAACCCTTACCTACCTGATAAACATGCCCGGTTTTGACGAAACCAGATTTGCACCCCTTGCAATCATGGACAGACAGCTATTTGTCTTCGAACGCGACCTGATTCCGTGGCGCGATATTGTCGAAACTTTATTAATATCATTGGCGTTTGTTGTAGCCGGTTTCACGCTGGCTCTTTTTAATGAAGGTTCTATTGCGGAGCAACTTGGTAAGCCCGTGTCTCGGCGTGATATGGCCGCATTCGCACTGCTGGGTATGGGCTGTCTTACGGTTTACACGACACTACAAAAAAAATGGGAGTACGAGACCTACGAATTCTCGGGTGAGAACGTTGTTCGTAGTGAATCCCCTGCTATTGCGGTTTCATACATAAGCGCAGACAACGAGGAAAGCGCTCAGCGTATTGTTGATTCGATGCGAGATACGCTAACCGGCTTTCAAACTGATATTGGTCTGAGTGACTTGCCCAAGGTTCAGATTGCGCTTAATACTGAATTGGAGCGAACTGAAATAGAGCCAGAGCTGCTCGATGGTGTTTTAGTCACTGCCAATTTTGTCGATTATGACGTGTTTGAACACAGCATGCTCCAGTCAATCGCAATGCATCACTTGTTGTTGGCGCTAACGAATGCCCGATGGGATTATGAAACCAGGCACTGGCTTCTGGATGGTATGGCCCGATGGTGGGCAGAAGGTGCAGAGCAGGCGAAAGACAGTTCGAATAATGATGAACTTTTTGCGTTGGCATTGCTTACGAAACGTCGCTTTGATTTTGAAGTCAGCCCGCTGCTCATTTGGCAGACAATCACCGATCAGTACGGGTTTGAGGCAGCAGATGCCTTATCTTACACGGCTATTTTGTATCTCGAAGAAATGAAAGGCAAAGCCACAGTTGTCCAACTTGCCGCTGACTACATTAACGAAGAGGTTGGTGACTCAACGATTGAATCGGTGCAAAGGTTGTTCTCCTCAGATTTGGCCCGATTTGAACAAATTACCGGCCAGCCTTTAAACACGTTTTCAAAACAGTGGATAAATTGGTTGGAGCAACACGCATCGCGTCCCGGTGTTGCCAGTCGAATAAAATCCGTACCGCATTTGCAAGGCGATGTGAAAAATGTGGTGGATAGTGGTTATGGCTATCGATTGGAAGCAAGCTACACGCTTGTCACACAAACCACAGATGCAGGCAGCGCTGCTTCAGCCGGGAATATGCCAATACCCGGTCAGTGTGTGCTGCGACATCAGCTCGCGTCAGCCTATGATCTTGAGACCATGATATACGAGCGTGATCGCGATCGACAGGAATGCAAGCTCGACGGAATAGCACACAGTGTCGACTCCCCTTATGCGTCGGGAGATCGTGCCTATGTGTTGCTTGAGTATGAATCGGAGCAATTTCATCGCCCCATTCCAATATGGGTGGGCAGGATACATATCCAATGACGCGGCTGATAATCAAAGAACTCAAGCAACTACTGCCGTTCACGTTTCTGTGGTTGAGTCTGGTTGTGCTTTTCTATGGTGCCGAACTCGCCACTGTGCGAGTAGATGAGGAAAGTTATCTATCATGGTGTAAGGAATACTGTGATGTTGGTACGAATATCGATCTGGTTCTATTCACTATCCTGTTTTACATGATCGCTGCATACAGTTTATTTCCTAAAGAATTTGATGAATCAACTGTCGATTTTTTACGCAGTCTGCCTATCGGGCGAAAAACCATTTTTATTTCTAAAGTGTTTGCGGCGTGGTTACTACTGTGCTTGCTGCTGGTATTGGACCGTGTTTTACAAGGCCTTGTGTTGTCGTTCAACACACAAACCATTACCGGGAAAAGCTACTGGATGAACGATCTTCGGTTTTTTACCCGCGATTGTCTGTTTGCCTTTGTCGTGGTATCTCATGGCGTATTTTTATCTTGGTTCCGAACTGCTGGCCTGATTATCTATTGCTCGTATTTAATAGGGTTGATTTTGCTGGAACAATTGATCGGTGCATCGGGCATCTACAACATATTCAGTTTTTTTGACAATGAATATGATGGTCAGGACTTACTCATAGATTGGACAGTGGTAGGTTTTCATCTTGCAGTCGCAATTTTGCTACTAATCGTTAGCTACTTCATGTGGACGGGAACCGATTCCAGGCCCAGAACACCTGGCAGCGGATTTTTTGCTAAAGCATTGCCTGTGCTATTTTCAGTGTTCGGCTTTCTAATCGTCGCCGGGTGGATGGTTAGCATGCTGGAAACTGCTTCGACTGAGTCGGCTAGCTCTGATATCAGAAAACGGACAACCGATCACTACGGATTTTCGTACCGTACGGCAGATGAGCCTGCGATGCTGGAACTGGAGCGATACGTAGAAGATGACTACATCGCGCTTGTAGACTTGCTGGGTGCAGAAAATCAACCAGTAATTCAGGCTGATATGACATCAGACAGTCAGCATGCGTTGGGATTGGCAACATGGAAGAAAATTCGCATGGTGCTGAAATCTGAAAGTGAAGTGAATCCGCTTTACAGAAGAGTATTAAGCCATGAGACTGCCCATGTTTTCCAGTCGGTCGAATCCAATCGTTCACTGGCCAAGTCGGCAAACAGTGTTGGTTTTTTTATTGAAGGCATGGCTCAATATACGTCTTTCACAATTGTCCCGGATGTGGAGTCAAGAGACTCCAACTGGCTAATTTCATCTGTCGCGTGGAAACGACACAACATAAAGTTTGAAGAGCTGGCAAACAGAACGGCGTTCGAGGCTTTATACGACCCGGAGCTCCTGTATGGCATCGGGGACATATGGGTTGAGGCGATGGCTCGAACATGTGGAAATCATTCTGTCGGAGATTTTCTCAGAGCAACCGGGCGCGACACGGCGCCACCCAATTTGTCCGGAATTAGCTACTGGCGCAATCACTTGCAACATATTGGATGTGAACTTGAATTGGTAAACAACGAATGGCGAAGCATCATGGAAGATATTGTCGGCAATCGATCTGTTGGTGCGTTCCCGTATTTTGAGAACGTGGTGGTGTCCAAAGCAAGTGGCGATGGTTTAGTCAAAATCGAAGCAAAGCTGCGGCCAGGTGAATCCGGCATTCTTCCTGAGTACTATTATATTCGGGTTAAGAGTGAGACAAAACTGGCCAGTGCCGTAAGTCCGGTATTACGAGGCAAGCTGGTACGAGATGGTGCAGAGGCATCCGTTGAGTTTTCAGTATTATCGCGATTAATCGGTGGTAAGCGATTTCGCTATCAGCTGGGATATACCCCGTTGCCAGATTCCCGCAATTACTTTGAACAATGGCGCTCGGGCGCATTGCCACCATAGTGGTGAGTAGTTTTTTGTAAATGGAGTTTTGTATCTAACATGTTCAGCCAACATATAAATGCGTATCTGTTACAAAGTGCCGGTGTGCTGTACGCGCTTGTTGCGATCAACGTACTGCTAATCATTTTCGCCCCCTACCTTGTTACCCGGTTCTCCAGTCAGGACTTGCCCGAAGGTGCACGGGATTTTCGTATTAATGTTATCCGAGGGCTCAATGTACTTATTATAGGTTTACTCGGACATTTTCGATTCTACAGTGAAGGTCAATCGGGTCAGGGTATCGGTATAAAGGTACTTTCAATTCTGGTCATTATTTATTTGAGCTACTTGAGCGTTCATCTGATTGGCCGGTTCGTTCGAGTTCGTTTTGGTCGTTCGGTCCAGCACACGGGTTCAGGTCATCGCATAGCCGATACTTACGCATCCCGAGCCTTAAGTATTTTCATAAGCGTCTTTATCGGTATTATGGCGCTCATTTCCATTATCAGAGTTGCCGGCTTTAGCAGCTTACTGGAAGCTGGCGGCGTGATCGGATTTGTTGGTGTATTTCTGGCCTTAACGCAAGGGGCATGGGCGCCCGACATTATAAGTGGCCTGGTTATTCTGAACAGCAAGATGTTCAAAGAGAGAGATGTTATCCGAATAACAGATAGCGGTCAGGAAATGCTTGCTATTGTCTATCGTACTTTGGCCTTTCATACTGAATTATTGAATTTGGTGGATAATCATCGAGTCATGATTAGAAATTCAAAAATAAGGGATCAAACCGTTCATAATTTATCGCGATTCGCATCAGCACGAGGTCTGAGAGAAACGTTGTTATTTAAAATCGGATACGACGTATCGAGCGATCGTGTCAAGTCAATGTTTCAGCAGGCATTCACTGCGGCGGTGGAAGACGCTGACATTCCAATTGAAGAACAACATCCATTAGAAATTAGGTTAAAAGACACTGGTGATCATGCGATAGAGTGGTCGGTGCACTACTACACAAAGGATGAGTTCGCGCTAATTAAGACTCGACAGCTCTTTAGAGAGAAAATTCTTGAGGCGAGTCTTGAATGTAATATTGATCTTTCAACGCCTGTCACATTGCAGCAAACTTCAAGCAAAGCAACCGTAACAGTCAGTTAAGCAGGTTCTAGACTGTTTTCCTGGATAGCGCTATTAATGGTGCTCAGCAAGGCGTCTGGATTCACCGGTTTATTTAAAACACGATAGGCAGACTTGGTTGCTTTCCTAACCAATGTACTGTTGGTATTTCCGGTCACGATGATTGCCGGGATATCTTTACCGGTGATTTTGCGTAGGTGATTTATTGCAGTGTCACCCGTGACCCCGTCGGCCAATTGGTAGTCGACAATCAACAAATCGGGCACATGATCCAGTTCGTTGATAATTTCCTCTGCCTCCGGGATATCGAATGCTGGGTAGGCATCGCAGTTCATGCTGGTGAGCATAGCTTCCATAGATTCAAGAACAGCATGATTGTCATCGATGATCATCAATTTGAATGAATCAGAAAATTTATCGGTGTACAAGGGTTGAGATTCAGATTTATCAACTTGCAATTCGCCAAGAGGCACTGTCAGGGTGAACTGTGTACCTCGATCAGCTTCGGAATCCAGAGTGATATCCAGTTTTAGTAATTCGACCAATCGCTTGACAATGGATAAACCAAGACCCTGGCCAAAGTTTGGTTGAGTGTGTTGCTCTTCTATTTGATGATATTCATTAAAGACAGCCTGGTACTGTTCCTTGGGAATTCCAGGGCCAGTATCCTTAACGCGGATGATTAAGTGATCTTCATCAACTTCAGTCAACAAATTCACGCTACCGTTAGTTGTGTATTTGACTGCATTGTTAATAAGGTTTTTCAAGATACGAGAAAGCAACAGATTGTCTGTGTGAACAACACTGTTGCTGCTGCTTATATGTAAGGCTATGGATTTTCTTAATGCTTCTGATTCAAACTCGTCTTCAATTGATTTTAACAGCGGGGCTAGTTTGAAATGTGTTCTGTTAACAGTGACGGCCTCTGCATCCAGTTTTGATATATCAAGAATGCTGTTAAGCAGCTCGTTAAGGTCGCGAGACGATTGTTTCATTTTCGCCAGAGTTTTCTTCTGATCTACATCGGTAATTTGCTGATTGAGAGATTCAATAAAAAGTCCGATGGCCTGAAGCGGTTGACGTAAATCGTGGCTGGCTGTGGCGATAAAATTGTTCTTTCGTTTCATTGTGGTCTGAGTTTGTTTGCTCAGTGCTTCCGCTTTCGTTCTATCGTCATCCAGTTGTTTTAGTATGGGTGAACTTTCTATGTTTCGTCGGCTGGTCAGAGTTGATACGGTGTCACCGTTAACCTTTAAGCTGTGTGCTTGGGTGACGCACACGAACAAACCGAATACATTGCCGTTTTTGTCCTTTAGGGGGACCTTTGCAACATGTTCGCGAGCTTGTTCAAGCGCATTTTCATGTATTACCAAGTGCTCTGACTCTTCTGGTAGTTTAGATGCAATTACCTTGTCATCTCTTTTCCAAAAGCCTTCCCAGTCATTGTCACTATTGCCTAATACCAATTCTTCCGGTGTGCCGATTTCGAGGTCATTTTTACCAATGACATCTTTGGTCTCGTAGTTGTAAGCTTCCAGAAATCGGTTCGTAACCATGGCAAAGCGATGATCAAGATCTTTAACAACTACCCAATCTGTTGAGTACGCCATGAGAGTTTGAAGAATTTCGTACGCATTCTCTTTGACAATATCTTGAGATTCTGTGCGTTTTTGCTCTTGAAATTTTACTGCACGTAAGCGCGAAGCGAGTCGTAGCGCAAAGATGTCGCTGGCTAGTTCGTCTTCTGTAACAAGCTCGAGTTTCGTATCTTGTTCGCTTGCGTTCGCGGTTAAGTACGAGTCTTCATTCACCAAAGCGAAAGCGATATCGAATTCAAAACTACCCTCTAATTCAGAGCTCGTGATGGATGTTCCACGACAATCAACTATGTACGCATCAAATATGTCCAGCTGTACATCAGTTGTGAACTGTGTAACACCAAAACGGGATGCAAGTTTCTGCCGAAGATGTACGTCCATATTATTACTGACCAACAAGTTATTCTCGTACTCGTGGTCCGTGACAATACGTATGCTCTTCCTGGCAGATTCTTTTCCCGCAAGGGGCAAGATTGAGTGATGCATAGTAGCAACCAGTGGTATGCGCTGAAGCAGTTCAAACACGCTAACAATTACCCGATCGAGCCACAACAGCCCCTTTGGGTTACTAAAAATGACAGACTGATTGGTTTAGCGTGCGATGACGCTTCAAATTGAATCGTCATATGTAGACTGGTTAGAAGCATGCTGATTTCATGCTGCTGTAAGAAGTTGAAAAGTAATACTATTTCTTATTATGGCGAGAACTGCAAACTACTGAAAACTAAACTTTGACCATCTGTTTTAATAAATTTGAAGAGCGCCCCTATCCATTTTGACAGGGGCAGTTTGCCGTTGTTTACAATTGTGTGTATCTTCTGCGCCAAAAAACAAAGCCGACAGTCATCAGTAACGTAGCGTAGGACACCCCACCTAGAAATCCTCCTCGATTATTATTGCCTGTGTCATCGTCAATATTCAATTTAACCGGTGTGAATTCGTTTTGGGTTTCAATTTGTGGCAACGCAGAACGAGAGGTAACTGCCGTGCTGAAAACCGCACTTTGAGCACTGGCTTCAACAGGCACGGATACCGGTGTATCCATATTGGCGATAATAACTTCTTCGCCATCGCGTCCGGTCCCTTCACCCAGAGTCAGTGACCATTGAGTTTGATCGTTTATGCATTGCTCATGTAACGTGGCATTGCGTTCGCGGCTTTGCGCTGGCATTTCCGAATTAAAATCGAATACAGGATCAACGGTCATTTCATCAGCAGATAACGTTGTGTAAAGGCGCGTCAGATAACGGCCGTTCGGAAGCAGGGCGCTGCTGTTCTTCAATGGGTCTAGTTCTATATCAATAAACGCTTGTCTTAAATTGACCCGCGCCTGAGCCAGCTCCTCTGCTGTGTACTGGACCAGCAACGCTGGTGTATTGAAGTAAACACTTTCATCCTGCCCCTGTGGTAGAGGAAGGACGTTGTTATACGCTGACCTAAGCGCATCCGTTCTCGGACCCTGATACAACGATGAAAGGAACTGACCATCACTGCTTAGCTGGTCCAGCATATCGAGTTCCATTTCGAGTGATTCAGCAGATGTCATAAAGCCAGTTATTGCTTCAGTTATCGGGCCTGCAAAATCTGTCGCGAAACCCTGACCACCTGCCTCATCCATCGCCCTGGTAATCAAACCCTGATAGCTGGCGTAAGCGTTTCGCGGGCCGGTATACCAATTCAGCTGAGTGTAATTTGGAACGACATGCAGATAATTTTCTGGGACAGCGCGGGCGCCGGACACCAGCCACACCACGACTCCCATGTCGTCCTGGGCAGCTACTGCTGTAAGCTTGATCGGTACCATAGGTTTCTGGCTCTGGTACTTCATGATCAGTGGTTGAATGCTGCCTGAAGACTGGCCACTACGTAATTTGACCGCAACAAACTTCATACCGGCTTCGACATAGGGGGCAATAAGTTCGCGACCACGATCTGACAAATCGTAGTTGTTGTCTTCTAACCAAATTGCCATTTCATCGGGGTTTGTACTGCTGACAATATCAATGGCGAAAGGTCCGACGGATAGGGACTGTTCGATAACAACACCGCCTGAATCTGCAGCGGACTCTGAAAGCGCGATTGTGCCGGCATCTGACGCACCGGCATCGGCAAAGTCAATCGGGCATGCCTCACCGGTTCTTTGCAAAATAAATTGTGGGCTGGTCAATTGCTCCAACTCATCAAACAGGGAGTCGGCGCCGGTGCTTAGCTCAGGTATGGTTGGGACGGGAACAACCCAGCTGAAGTCTTCAGAATCGCCTTCATAAAGAATGCGAACCATGGCAGTTATCGAGTCACCTTCCTGATGGAAGAGAATCTGCTCGCCAGCTTGGTCGACCGGTATATTCTGGCAAAAGAGACCTCCGCAGGCGCTGGCTGGAATGCTATGGAAGAACATTAAGATAGTGGCCAGTGCGGCCATGTTGGGCACTAATTTCATGATCAAATCCTTGGTGAGCATTGAATTGGGAATTATATCCCAATAATATGAAGAGTACAACCCATGTTAATGGGATAGCACGTAGCAGGAAAAGAGCAAGTCGAAAGCAACCGGATAACAAACACTTTTCATAAAAGCTGATTAACAGTCAAATCAGTTTTGTAAACTCTGTACCGCTCATCCACCTTTATGAGTCGATATATGGCGCAGTGCTAGCAAGTCTGTCCAATAAGATTGCATTCGGCTTTTAGCGGTTAAGCAGCGCCGCTTAGTGGCGTGTTTTGCGTGTTCAACTCGTCGTTGGCAGGTGGTTGCTTTTTTACGAGTGACATATGTGGAAACGGTATTGACCATCCTTCGCGGCTGCAGGTTTCAATACAAGCTGCTTGAATGATTCGGTGTGCGCGGAAATAGGAGCGGGCAGAGCTGCTGTCCATCGTGACAAATATCCAGTAATCGATTGAAGAACTACCGGCCTGTTCGAGTTCTACCGCAATATCTTTAACCGCTTTGCTAAGGTTGCTGTTTTCGAAAGCCCTTGCTATCCCTTCTCGCAAGCTATTTGGAATCTCGGTTGCGCTGATTTTCTGATGGTTGTAGTCCAAACCAAAGTTGCTGGTTACACCATAAGTTCCATGTCGAGTCAGGTTTGTCATCGTCATGGCATAAAAATCAGCGGCTGGTATTGATAACAGTTCACCCCCTCTTTTCTTCAGTTCAACTGTGTCCGGATTCTGATTCAACACCTCGAGCAAGCTGCCATCAGACATCAGTACAACATCACCTGTGGAACTTGGAAACCAGGTGTCATTACTTACCGGGCGTGAAGACGTTTTTGTCAGTTCGGCCAGGGGCAAACGTAGAATTCCGTTTAATTCAGGATTTCTGAAAATCGTGTACATATTGATTGACTCCACCCGATAGGGCAGGCCATTGTAGATAACGCGTTCGCCTTCTCGCATTGCTCCTAAGTTCAGTAATAATCGGGCTTCTTTTATATATCGAGGTAAAAGTTGTTTTGCATTTAGTACGAATCCGACAATGAGAAGAATCAGCAGACCCAGCAGCAGTACATCATGCCGTTCATAGAAAACGATAAACACCGCAATGAGTACAAGGGAAAACGTTAGAGCCTGCACACTGTATTTTGCAACCCTGTATCGCGTGCGACTTTCTTTGTGTTGATGATCGACCAAGGTATAGCGATACGTTCTCATAAGTAGCTTCACGCCAACGAGTACCAGCCAGGCAGCGGCGATAGCCATGAGGATGGTCAATCCACGCCCCTTTGCAAATTTTACCAATGCGTTGTATATCGTTTTGGTTATGGGTTGGTCGCCTTCAAGGCCTTTAAGCTGTATTTTTGCAACAGCAATGGCATCCTTAGCGTCGTTCTGTCTTTTTTGCCATTTTCGCACCATGGTATTCAGAGAGGTGTTCAGCGATTCGGAGCCTTGAACTCGGTTAGATTGTTCCAGCTGAGAAATGGCTGCAGAACTAGCCTGAATTTCCTGGTTCTTAAGATCGATGAGTTCGTTTAACTCTTTTATTCGTCTTGGCTTTTCAGTGAGTTCTTTAAGGCTATCAATGACAGGTTGTGCAATTAGTGAAACGTCTTCGCGCCAGTCTTTCTTTGTTTCAGTGGTTTTATCTTCAAACAGTTTGCGATCAACACCACCGGTTGCGATGGTTTCAAGTGTTTTGCGAAGTTGTGCTATGTCGCTGGTTAGTGCGTTCGCTTCTCGGCGCAAATCTGCTTTATCTTGTTCATTGGCGTTGGTAATCCGATTTCCCAAGTCCCGTCTTTCATCGAGCTTGCTATCGAGTACCGACTGAATGTAGGAGAGTTGCTCTACACGTGCGATATCGGCTGCAGTAGGTTCTGGTTGACTTTCTTCGAGGTTGGAGTGGGCGTTGGCTTCCGAATCAATCGGCGTTGCTTCATCAGCACTAAACGCCAAGCTTCCACACGCGAGCATTAGCAAACCGACGAACGCTGCCAGGCAGCGCCGGAGGCCGGTCGCTGCTGCATTGACGGTTGAAATATTATTTGGCTTGTAGTGAGTCCGCATGCGGGCTGTCATTCGCAGCTTTGGAACGTGTTGAGACAGATTCCTGTAGCGACAACCGTGCCTATTGCACCGGCTCAGGCCGGTCTAACCGGCAATACCCGCCAAATTATTGTGAATAGTCAATTAAATGGCTTGCGGTGGTTTGCTATTCCTCTACTAATCGAAATCCGCGGCTGTAACTCTGGTTGTCTGTGGCTCTCCAGATTCTGTTAGCCGAACGGGATGCAGTAGGTGGGAAATCAAATGAGCCTCCGCGGATTACATGATCGACGTTTGCATTTGGATCGCACACCTGTTCTGAGCCGTTGTACAACTCCGAGTAGGCACTGCATGTCCATTCAGATACGTTGCCATGCATATCATGCAGACCGAATGCGTTTTCCGGAAAAGCACCAACCGATATTGTTCGTTGTCGGTATTCACCCACTTCAGAGCCGTTGTAGGTAAATCGGCCGTCAAAGTTGGCTTGATCGGTTGTGATGGAATCGCCCGTATTGAATGCGGTTGTTGTGCCGGCGCGCGCTGCATATTCCCATTCAGCTTCGGTGGCAAGACGAAAGGTTTTTCCTGAAACAGCAGATAACCAGGCGGCATAGGTAGTAGCATCGACCCAATCCACATTAATAACCGGTTGTGCACCACGACCGAAGTCGTTGTCGTTTGGCAGAGTTCTGCCAGTATTGAGTGCGAACACATCATACTCTTCGAATGTCACTTCATACTTGCCGATCTTGAAGTCGTTTACACAGACATTGAATTGAGGGCCTTCGGTGACATCGCGCTCAGGTTCCAGTGGCGGGCTACCCATATCGAAACAGCCAGCAGCAATATCTACCATGACAGGTGCGACGAAAACACCTTGAGAGATTGGGTTTGTCGGTGGTACAGCGGTGCGTTCAGCCAGATTGCTGAATCCGTCAGAATCGTAGTCGAATCGGGCGTCACCATCGGTCACGTACCCACCAACAGGTTCAATTGATGGAGCGTCGGTCAGAGTGAATGTGCCAGTGTACTCGGCTAACAGCAGTTTGACTTCGCCGACTTGTTCTTCCCATATAATCGAAATACTGTTGGTGCCCGGGTAGTCTGCTCGTGCCAGACTTCTTATTGTCCAGTTGCCTTCGCTGTTTCTAAATGCCGGAATCGGCGAGCCCTGATTTATCATGACAGTAACGCTGACTGCATCAACATCGATTGCACGGCTTTGCAATATCGTTGATGGCATGGCAATTTTTAGTGTTGCGCCGGCATCCTTCATTTCAGAACGTTCCGCTGCGCACGCAGAAAGGGTGGCCATGAAGACAAATATCAGGAAGCGAAATGCTCGGTGCTGTTTGATGTTTGTTGTGGTTGTGTTATTCATGTTCATATCGTAAATCCTTATACCAAGTGGCTCAGGGCAATTGAGGAATATTCAAAGTGAACGTCGTCGACGAACCAGATTCACCACCGTCCGAGCCACCACTTGAGCCTGCTGCCAGTGCGCCCAGCAAAAGAGCGGCGCCTACGGCAATGTATGCATGTTTGCGGGTGAATTTCTTTTCTGTTGCCTGACTCTCGGTGGATAGTGCGCTGTCTGATGATGGTTGATGCGGTAAGGGTTTGGGATCGCTGCCGAGCGCAAGCTTCTGTCCAAGAATTTCGTTGTCGCAATTTCCAACACAATATTCACCAATGAATTTTTGCTCCGACACCGGCAGTTGGGGGTTACTGGTACCAGAGGTCTTTTCATACACGCGTTGTGCAACCCGATTGTGCAGCAGTTGAATTGGCATGCTTGGCTCATTTCTCAGCGACCTGAGCAGCTCGCCTGTGTACACACCATTGCGTCCCTGTCCATCTATAGCTATTTGTCCTTTGTCTGCTGCGTAGCCGATGAAGCTGCCTTTGGCCAGATCACCAATTCTACTAAGGCCGCGATTCATACTGCGTCCGTACCGACTCTCGAGCGGGCTGTCCCGACACGCGTCCAGAAAGAAAACGTTTAAGCCATCGCGATTACGTTCATTGAGTAAAGCAACTGTATCGCGCAAGCTGACTGCCCGCGTTTTGAGTTGCTCTTCGTACAATAGGTTTGCATCTCGTGGTATCAGATAGTTATCGGCGTTCGTTGCAATACCATGTCCGGCGTAGTAAACAACCGCAACTGCATTCTTGGGCAGACTAAGTGCGAACTCGTACATCTCATTTTCAAATTCGCCGAGGTTTAGGTCGAGTAGTGCTTTTCCGCGATGAATTTTGTAACCCAGATTGGATAGCTCTTCAGCCATATCCAAGGCATCATTTCTTGGGTTTTTCAACGGCGCTATTTTGTAGTCACTGTTTCCAATAACAATCGCGTGTCTTTCGGTTGCCATGCTAATGCTGGCGCTAAGCAACAAAACGGTGCTTACTATGGTTATAAAAATGCCTTTCACTTTATTCTCCAAATCCTCGGCCAACTCCCCCGGAAGCAATCAGGGTGTTGAACAAAATAACTTCTACAAGGTGTTAACGAACAGGCGTTCTGGTTTTGACAATCGGCAAATAATGACCGTTGTCTAACAATGCGCTCAATAATAAATTGCAAATAGCGATTAACGGTGGACGTTGGCGCGAATGTTATAGTAAAAGCCGATCAGGCGATGACTGCAATGGAGAAATGGTGTCCAGGTCACATCAAGAAGCTTGTGATCTGGTTGGAGAGTTTTTGTTATTCGAAAAAGAACGTATGACAATAATCGGAAAAAATTACCTTCGCTGCCTATGCACTTTCGGCGTTATTGATTATTTCTGTAGAGTGGAAACGCGGTGTTTATGCCGCCCTTATTGGTTGTATAACCTTGTATGGTGAATCCAAGTCCCGAGGGGCCGCTCCACTTGCTACCTTCCTTTTTACTGTTGGCGTAAGCGTTCAGAATCGCATTGATAACCTCATCTTGTGACATGCTATCCGGAAAAAATGAAGAGAATTTTCCCTTCCATTTGCTGCCGTCCAGAACTTCAATATTGGCTGTGTAAACTCCAGCTCGATTGGGCTTGTCTTTGATTGAAACAAGGCGGGCATTGGCGGTATCTATGCCACCCGGACGTGAATGGAAACCCGTAGGTTCGCCGCGCCGATTTATCTCGCCGTCGAAAATGTGCCACAGATTGATTTCGGGATTGGTGGAAGACCACTTATCTCCACTGGAGTGAGATCGGGAGCTTTGTTCACCGCCGGACTTACCAGTCGAAAAATTTGAACCAGACTGGCCTTGCTGGGTTATCGAGCCGCCGCGTGACAATGCGTCCAGATCGATGCCGAATTTATCCAGATTGACACCGAGGCCGACGAGTACCAGGGCAATGATGGGTATATAACGTTTGTAGCGGTTCACGAAATATTGACCTTTGCGAAATCTGGGCAAGAGTGTAACACCGGGAGCCAGCTGCTTGCTGTCTGCGCCCCACGGAGCAAACTTTCGTCAATTTCGTTACGGACACCACTGCCTGCGCTGTCGGATTGTGTGGGGCAGGGTAAAGTGTGGGATGGTCGCGTGTCAGGATGACGTATTATAAGTCGGTTCTGGATGACAATTTCGAGGGTTTTCCTATATTTACCAGTACACATGGTGTACTCGATCACGCATCATCAGTTATTCAGGAGCGCATTAACGCTTTGACCGGTATTATTACCTTCAGAGCGTTTTTGCTTGGATGCTGGCGGAAATTTCGTCAGAATCAGCGTTTTTAAACACTCTAGTCTTAGGGTTGCCGCGGAGGGCGAGCGTGTCTTTGGTCAAGAAGCTATTCAGTTCGGGATTTGCCTGCTGGTTTGCGTTATCGCAAGCTCTGCTTGGCGCGTCCACAGCTTTCGCTCAAAGTGGTCAGATCGACGTTGAGCCACCGCTGATCGAACACGCAATCGTCAATACGGTTGAAGCGGATTCGCGTCAATCTTTTTTCGCGACAGTCGTGGACGACGACGAACTGGATAGCGTTAGTCTTTTTTACCGATTCCAGAACGACCCAACTTACAGTACTGTTGTGATGAACCGGGTTTCCTACTCCTCGACCTATATCGCACATATTCCCACCGACCCGACCAGTGATCGAAATATCGAGTACTACATCCAGGCCCGAGACAAGGCCGGCAACCGAACCGTGCGGGGGTATGCATTTAATCCGCTGGTTCGGGAAATTCAATTGGCCGACACAACACCTGCAACCAAAGTCTCGACCGGCAGCGACAAGGCAGCGGGCGCCGGGACCGGAACAGGGCGTACCGTACTGTACGTCGTGTTGGGTGTGCTGGCACTAGGACTGGTTGCAGGATCGCTAAGCGGTGACAGCTCCGACCCACCACCCAGCGGGTGTCCGAATGGTGTTTGCACTATTTCAGTTACGGTAGGTGCGCCATGATTTTGCGTATATCCAGACACACTTTTCTGTCTCTGACGGCTGCGGCGGTTGCACTGATGCTCACCGCGTGTTCCGAACAGGTAACAACTGGCGGTGGCGATACAGCATCCGTATTAAAAGTCAGCCCACCGGCTTTTTTAAATGCTCGAGCCGTCGTTCCTGAAAACCTTAATCTCGATGTGCGGATAAACAACGAACCTGTCGTTATGGTGCAGTCCGGCGAAGTGTGGACAGGCGAAACCACCGTTCTGGAAAACAGTGACTTGACACTGAGGGTGGAATGGACTGAGGCGTTTGCCGGTGAAAATCTTCTCCTCGCTGTTGCGCAGCGGACGGAAGAAAACATCACCAACTCCTATGAGTTCATCGTAGAGGACAGTAGCTATGTCACTACGGGAGAAGATTTCGATGCCGACTCGGACAACATCAGTAATCTGACTGAGCGGCGTCAGGAAACCGATCCATTCGATGAAAACAGCCCCGGTACTGTTGATGAAGTTGCGCCAATGGCGGTCATCCCGGCGAGCAGCAAAGAAAACGTCATCGATGCGCAGTTTAATTCGGTGTTCTGGAACAATGCCCAGTTTAACGATGTTGAGGGGGAAACCCTGCGTATCGATAATCTGATTGTCGATGAGCCAGGTAACATGGTTACCGGCTCCCCGAATTACCAGTGGGCAGGTATACACGATGGCGAGTACCTGACGATTTTTATCTTCAGTAAAGGGATTAGTCCTCCCGCAATTAACGCAACACGTGATTCAGGAACGGAAGTCTTTAATGACGATTCCATTGAAATATTCTGGGATGGCAATCTGAGTCGCCTGACAGACTACGATTCAGAAGATGACATGCATATCATGATTCCGCTCGTGCGCGGTACAGGTGCCACTGCAACGGCAAATAAAAGTGGCGAAACAAACACTGAAATTGAACGTGGTGCCAATGTGAACCCTGTAGTTCCATTCGATGTTAACAACGTCGAGTTTGCTACCTGTTTGTGTGTTGGTGAGCGCGTGACCTGGGAGATTCGCATTAACCTTGCTGAAGCACAGATTCCAATTGGCAAAACATTCGGTTTTGAAATTCAGATAAATCAGGATGACAATGGTGGCATGCGCGATTCGAAATGGGCCTGGGCGCTGCCAGAACGAGCTGACGGTGATACGAATGTACAATCGGATCTTACCTGGCGTTTCCCCAATACCATGGGCCTGATCCAGCTGGATCCGTTCCCCGGGCAGTAACACCTCCTTGTTAGAATGATCGACTGGCTCTACACTTTGGCCAGTCGACTCTATATTTTCATCTATGTTCGTTTTCACATCTGCCAGCCCATACCGGGTCATAGCGCTCTTGAGCGCGATCGCTGTCGGCATGTTCACCGATCCGGTTTCGGTTAAGGCTGAAGAGATAGCAGCGTCTTCGTCGGGTGTGGTGGGCGAACGTGTAGAAGCAGAGCGCAAAGACGCATTCAATCCGTACGTGATAACCGCCCATAAACATAACTATTTTCTTCCGCTAAGCTATACCTCCAACGTAAATGAGAACGCGTATGAGTTGCAGGATGCGCCAGATGATCTGAATTTCAAACCTTACGAAGTTAATTTTCAAATCAGTCTGAAGTCCCAGATTAACCAGGGCGACTTATTATTTGAAGGTGATGCGCTTTATTTTGGTATTACGCTCGAATCCTGGTGGCAGTTGTACAACGCACCTTTATCCAGCCCGTTTCGTGAAACAAACTATCAACCTGAGCTGTTCTACATTACACCGCTATTGTGGGGCCCGTTTGGCGGCAAAACGGCATTAACCCTTGGGCTGGAACATCAGTCAAACGGTCAATTGGCAGATCTGTCGCGAAGCTGGAATCGCGTCTATGCAGAATTGATCTATGGGCGCGGTTCTTTCGTAGCCTCATTAAGACCATGGTATCGGATACCCGAAAAGTCCAAAAGTGACCCGCAAGATGCAGAAGGTGACGATAATCCCGATATTCTCGACTTCATGGGTTATGCGCAGCTGTCTCTTGGATGGAAAAACAGTACGCTTGAGGTTTCAACAGCAATTCGTGGAAATCCGACAACGCGCAAAGGTGCGCTGGACACAACGGTAACCTTTCCGTTGTCGGGAAAATTCAGAGGCATGGTTCAGTACTTCAATGGATACGGTGATTCATTGATTGATTACAATCGCTTTCAGCATAGACTCGGATTAGGTGTGGCGCTGACTAATTTGTTCTGATGCTTTGCAATACAGGGCAGACGCAACACAGATGCAAGACAATCTTTCCCGACTGGCCCTGGTAGCCTATGGCTCCCTGGCTTTTCCGCTGGCGGCCGCATTTATTGCGTTGCAGGTTTTCGTACCCACTTTCTATGCAGAGTCGACTGGTCTGAGCCTAACCAGCATTGGGATCATTCTGCTAATTGCTCGTTTGTGCGATACCGTTACTGATCCTGTTGTGGGGTACATGTCCGACCGAACTCCCACACGTTGGCGTCGTCGCAAGTTGTTTGTGGTTGTCGCAACACCACTTATTGCACTCTCTACTTTCTACTTATTCAATCCACCGAATAATGCCGGTTCAACATATCTTTTGTTATGGACGATTGCCATATATGTAGCAGGAACAATGTCGATTGTTCCATTGGGTGCGTGGGGTGCCGAACTTTCACCTGATTACAACAAGCGAAGTCAGATTGCTGGTGTGCGTGTAGCTTTCGGTTTGATTGGTTCATTGGCAGCGTTGATATTTGCTGTGGTGTTATCTGGTGACGACTCTGCCCAACTTGGACTGACTTTATCTGGTATTACCTGGCTGGTTATTATCACGCTGGTTGCGGCAACTTTGTTTGCGGCATTCGTGGTACCAGACAATAGGGAAACGGAGTTACCTGAAAACACGATTACCGCCGCATGGCAAGTTGTCAGTCAACCAACGCCGTTTCGCCAATTACTGGGTAGTTTCTTTCTGAATGCGGTTGGTAATGCCATTCCAGCGAGTCTGTTTATCTTATTCGTTACGCATGTGATTCAAGTGCCCGAGCAGGTTGGGCGGATGTTGTTTCTATATTTTGTCTGTTCGGCATTGTCTGTACCGGTATGGGTGGCTTTATCCAAGCGACTCGGTAAGCATCAAACCTGGACTGTTGCGATTTTACTGGCAGCCGCTTTTTTTATCTGGACACCGTTTCTAAACGAAAATTCAGTTGGTTTGTTTTACCTGATCGTTGTTGTTACCGGATTCGCAACCGGTGCTGATCTTGTACTGCCCGCGGCCATCAATGGTGATTTAATTGAGTGGGATGAGCTACAAACCGGGTATAAAAGACCGGGCCTGTTTTTTGCGCTTTGGGGTACGGCAACAAAACTTTCTTTCGCGCTAGCCATTGGTATTGCCTTTCCATTGCTGGATGTGTTTGGTTTTAGCGCCACAGGTGATAACGACTCCAATGCTATTCAGGGCCTGGCGGTTTTATACGGGTTGCCTTGTATTGGTTTTAAACTCTGTGCGCTGTTTCTAATGCGCGGGTATCCGATTACCGAGAAAAAACATGGTGAAATTCGGGCTGAGCTTGATGAGCGAAATACTGCTCGTGAGCAGGGCACTTAACGCGCCAACGGATTCAATGATTCGAGTCAAGCCACTGACTGGTCATCTGAGCTTTCGCCAGTAGAATCGTTAGTAGAGCCTTTAGCGTCATCGTTTGATCCGTTTTTCTGGTCGTTGTCGCTCGATGATTCAATTGACTGCTTCGGACCCGTAGATTCGGGTTCGAATAAAGCCAGAATTTCATCAGCGGTTAATGCGCTCATTGCCTGTTGTTCTCCCTGATTCAGGGTCTGATCGGAGAGCTGTTGTTTTTGCTGCTGCATAACCAATATTTTTTCTTCTACCGTGTTGCTTGCAACAAGCTTGTAGATAAAAACCGGCTTCGTCTGTCCAATTCGGTGTGCACGATCGCTCGCCTGATTTTCAACGGCAGGGTTCCACCATGGGTCGTAGTGAATAACCGTATCCGCTGCGGTCAGGTTCAAGCCGGTTCCACCTGCTTTCAGGCTGATCAGAAACAGCGGCACATCACCGTGCTGAAAAGAATCGATGACATCGTCGCGTTTTCGGGTTCTGCCGGTGAGCTTGACGTAGTTGATGTTAGCTGCATTCAATTCAAGCTCAATAAGCCCCAGCATTTCCGTGAACTGAGAAAACAACAGAATTTTCTTACCTTCGTCAATGAGTTCCTGGAGCATGGACAACAGTAGTTCGGTTTTCGCCGATTCCTGGATGCCACGGGCGGTATCAAGCTTGACCAACTTTGGATGGCAACAGGTTTGTCGAAGCTTGAGCAAGGCGTCAAGCATTTCGATATGACTTCGAGCCAATCCGCGCTCAGCCAGAAGTTGGCGTACCCGGTGTTCCATCGTAACGCGTATGCTTTCGTACAGCCGCGCCTGCGGGCCCTCGAGTGTAACTTCTCGAATAATTTCGGTTTTGGGTGGAAGCTCTGATGCGACTTGTTCTTTTCGACGGCGCAACAGAAAAGGTTTGATCAATTCGGCCAGACGCTGTTGTCGTTCGTAGCTGTTATGAATTTCTATCGGGTTACGAAAGTACCGATTGAAGTGCTTTCTTGTTCCAAGAAAACCGGGCATGAGAAAATCGAATTGCGACCACAATTCTCCGAGGTGATTCTCCAGCGGTGTGCCGGTCAGACACAGACGCCTTGGAACGTTGAGTGTTTTAAGTGCCTGTGTGACCTTGGCACCTGGATTTTTTATCGCCTGTGATTCATCGAGCACAACAAACCCGAATTTCTGTTCGCGCAAAAAATCGATATCGCGGGTTACCAGTGCGTAACTGGTTATGATGATATCGAACTCTTCGAAGTCCAATCCCTGAGACTTTCGATCACTGCCGTGCCAGACTTGCGTTTGCAGGCTCGGCGTAAAGCGAGCAGATTCGCGCGACCAGTTGCCAAGCAGGCTTGTTGGCGCCACGATTAACGTTGGTTGTGTCAGCCGTCCGGTCGTTATTTCGTTAAGCAGGTGCGCCAGCGTTTGCAGCGTTTTACCCAGGCCCATGTCGTCGGCCAGTATGCCGTTAAACGAAAATTCGGATAGAAAACCCAACCAACCCACACCATCAAGTTGATACGGTCGCAGCCTGGCTTGCAATGTGTCCGGCATGTCAGGATTTTCAATACCTTCAAAGCCTTTGAGTTTGTCGGCAAGATTGAATATGTCTTGCGCGCCATGCCAGTGAATATTAAGACCCGATTCCTGCCAATGCTGTTCAAGATTTTCAAGTGTGCCGGCACGTTGTCTCGGCAAGCGCAAATGATCGCTTTGCGAAGGGTCATCAAACAGTTCAAGTAAAGTGTCGGCAACCGGTGAAAAAATTTCCGGGGCTACCTCCAGCCATTGACCACTTTCAGCCTGCAATAAAATGGACTGATCAGGCGTGTCTGATTGCAGCCATTCTATAACCAGTGGTAACAAGTCGAAGTTCTGGTTCTCATGGGATAAACGAAGCGACATGTCGAACCAGCTGGACGTGCTGTCGCTGAGGGTTGCTTCGATCGTGGTGATTGGTTTGAAGTTCAAATCGAACGGTTCACGGCATTGTACTTTCCAGCCTTCTGCTTCCAGGGCGGGACGCTGAGCGAGCAGACTGTGCCAGGCTCTGGCTATGGATTGCACATCGCGCGCACGTGGTTTTCGATCGGCACGAGAGAAAAAGTCCGGGTCGCTTTGCATTGCTGATTCGAAATCAGGGAAGCGTTTTCCGAACTCGACGGCAAATCGGGTTTCCGCACCCAGGTCGCGGGTCAGCATCAATGGTTTGCCATCACTGGTTTTTCCTTCCAGTGTTGCATCTGCTTCCATGCCATCGAATGGCAACAGGTATTCGCCGTATCGAAATCGAATGGAACCATAAAATTCGCGTATGTCAGCGCTGTCCTCGCGCGATTGCAGCACCAGTAGCGGTTCGGGAGTGACATCGACTCGAACAAAATTGGGTTCGACTGGCAAGGGCAGTGAGGCGTCGGGTAATCTCGACGCAAGGTAGTTCGACACAGCCTGCGCATGCGCCTCGGGCAACTCGGGTGCATTGATTAAATTATTCAGTACAGCAGAGGCCGGAACATCGTGCAGAGGGCCGGCGAGCATGCGTTCAGTATCAACATACCAGGGAGGGTCGGCAGGGATGAGTGCCCAGTGTTCGGCATCGGCCAGCGCAACACTGAGTTTGAGTGATTGATCACCTGAATTTGACCAGTCAAAATCAAGACTTCTTGAGTCGCCAAGCTGTAACGGCACTTCGCGGTCACTTCCCCAGTAGCACCTGTTGGTGCCGAGTAGCTTGCCCATTAACAAGTGTCCGATATCACCGTCGATGGTTAGTGTTCGGTAGGTGAAATCGGAATGACGACCGACTGCAAGCTCGAGTATTGACCGGTCGCTGGCCAGCACCCACTCCGGGTGATGATAGTGGCCATGGTAGCGATAAGGGGTTTCCTTTCCGTAGCCACCGCGCTTAAGTAAGCGGCTTTGCAGAATCTCCAGCGTGATGCCGGTTTTACTTTGCGTTAACGCACTGCTATCGAGCTGATAGAACAGTAAGGGTTCACCGGGTTCGTGATGTTCATGTCGGGAGTGACTGCTTTTTCCTTGCTCCACGAGTCGCTGCAACCAGCGATTGACGGCCCTTAAGGCCTGATCGTCGGCGGAAGGTTTGGCGGACTGCTTGTCAATCCAGCACAGTAATGCAGCGGCAACATGCTTGCAGTTGTAGTGCACCGGACACGAGCATTCTCCATCGAGCCGGTGTGCAGCGATGAGTGTGCGCTGTTGGTAAGGCTCCGCTTCGGTTCCCTGCACGGTGCTGTACAGAACGCTGCCTTCGCTTATCCAATCGAGCTCTTTGACAGCGCCACTGGTTTTGTAGACGCGTCCGCGCGACGTGGCTACCGAGCCGCACAGCTCTATGACGTCATCAAAATTAATTACGCGTGGTGGGATGTTCACCGGACGATTGTACCCGTAAAGGCTCAGATTTTCGGGTTTTTGCGAAAGTAAATTGTGTGTGTTCTGTTCTGCGAAGCAACAAAATTCGCCTCGCTGCGGGGTTTAGACTTTTTCATCCGGTACCGGTGTGTAATTGTAAGCCCATTGGTTGTAGCCCTGGGCGCCTCGGTACCACGGGACGTCCTGTTCTGCAGTTTCGTCATGGTCCCAGCGTTTGGCGCTTCCAGACTTGTTGGCCTGAATGAGCAATTGGCGTCGTTTCTGGCTTAACAGAATGTCTTTGGTCAGTGAGTCGTTGTCCCAGGTTTGCGTGATGGTTTCCTTAAACCTCTGAACATCGGAAGCATAGGCTGGATCATTAACCACATTAACTGTCTCCAGCGGGTCTGACGCCAGGTCGAATAACAGATCGGGATCGTCCACTGAGCTGATGAATTTAAGAAAACCCCGCCTAAGCATATAGATAGGTGCGGTCGTCGTTTCGCTGAGGTATTCAGCATAAATCAGTCTTTGCAGGTTCGGCTTCGTCGTACCGGTAAAACGGGTTATATCTTCGCCGTCGAGTGGTTCAATGGCATCGATGGTTTTGTTGGTTGCCATAGCCACAAATGTGGGTAACAAATCCAGTAAGGAAACCGGCGTGTCTACGCGCTGTGGTGCAAAACGGGCAGGGCAGTGAAACAGCATTGGTATGCGCATGGCGGGTTCGAAAAACGTTTTCTTGAACCACATACCACGCTCACCGAGCATTTCGCCATGATCTGATGTAAACACAACAATGGTGTTGTCGGCCAGGCCTTGACTATGAAGTGTTGTCAGTAGTTCACCGACACAATCGTCTATATAGCTGACGGAGCCAAAGTAGGCTCGTCGTGCTCGTTCGATATCATCGGTTTCAAACTCATAGTCGAGCATGCTGTGCTGCGCCAGTATGCGCTGCGAGTGAGCATCGTGCCAGTTTGAAGGTTGCGCACCAATTGCCGGCATGGGCACATCGAGTCCGTCATAGCGTTGCCAATGTTCCGGTTGACACAAGTATGGGTCGTGCGGGTGTGTGTAAGAGACCTGCAGAAAGAACGGGCGAGGGTCGTCGCCACTAGCGATATGCTGTAATTTAGCAATCGCTTCTTTCTGAACAAGGTTATCGTATTCCAGTTGCACGCTGTTGAGGCATTGTCCCGACACAGTAACGCCGGTTGTGTCTGACGTATCTCGCTGACCTTCGTCCGCCCAATTGGGTGCCCAGCTGAAATCAGCAGGATAAATATCGGCGGTTAAACGTTCTTCAAAACCATGCAGTTGATCAGGACCGACAAAATGCATCTTGCCGGAAAGGCAGGTTTGATAACCAGCTCTTCTTAAGTAGTGAGCATAGGTGGGGACTGATGCGGCAAACTCCACAGCGTTGTCATAAGCGCCAATACGTGAAGCCAGTTGGCCCGCTGCCATGGAGTAACGTGATGGTGCACACAGTGGGAAATTGCAGTAGGCCGTTTCGAATACCACACCTTCCTTTGCCAACTTATCAAGGTGGGGCGTTTTACAATAGGTATTGCCATATGCTCCAAGCGAGAATGCCGTCAGCTGATCCGTTTGAATAAACAGAATGTTAGGGGCTGGGTTATTGCTCACCAGAGTCTCTCCTGCACAGGGTTTAAAAAGAATACCACCTATCCATTAGTTCATGTACAAAATGCAATGTGTTGCTTTGCGTTAGCCTTTTCAGCTGGATTCGGCAGACTGGTTTTTCCATAGCTTTCATTGAGTTGGCAGCATGCTGTTCGGGTCGTAACCTTTTTCGACTTAGTTGATTTCTCTATTTGCCGTTACTTGCGTTACATCTTTACGAGGTCGATGCGCATGTACAAATCCATTTATAAATCGTGCTTTGCTGGTGTTGTTGCACTTTCTTTATGTGCTTGCTCAGGCACACCTAAGCCCAGAACTGAAATCGCTTTATCAAATACTGCTTTGCAAAACGCAGAAGTAGCTGGTGCAAAAGAGCTTGCACCTATCGAACTTCGCAAGGCTCAGGAGAAGCAATCACTGGCTGATTCAGCCATGTCTCGTGAGAAATATACAACAGCGAAACAATTATCAGAGCAAGCAGCTGTAGATGCTGAGCTTGCCAAGGCGAAGAGTGAAGCGGAAAAGTCACGTATGGCTGTAAAAGAGGTTGAAGACAGTATCAATCTTATTCGTACTGAACTAAATCGCGGCGACGATCAGTGAATAGAAAAAGACAAATTCCTGATCACAACTCATTAAACCATTTAGAAGGATTGCCCTTATGAAAAATCCTGTTGTTAACACACTTGTAGTTTCCAGTGTATTAATGCTTGCCGCATGCGGCAGCTCACCAAAACAAGTTGATGCGCTGGAGTCTGCCCGCTCGGCTTATACCAAGGCCAGCGCATCTGAAGTGATCGCTCGCCATGCGCCGGATAAACTTGACGACGCCAGAAATGCGCTTGCTCAAGGCGATAGAGTCTGGAAGAAAGACGGTAAACGTGGCCGTGCCGAACACTATGCATATATCGCCAGTCAGAAAGTGAAAATTGCCGAGTTGATCGCGCAGCGCATGGAAGATGATTCGAAGCTTGAAAATATGAACCTTGAGCGACAGCGGGTTCAGCTTGATGCGCGTTCACAAGAGGTTGATCGTGCTCGTGCCGAGGCACTTGCGATGCAGCAACAGCTTGAAGACATGCAGGCGCGTGTTACCGCTCGCGGTATCGTGGCCACGCTGGGTGATGTGCTGTTTGACGTTGGTGAAGCCGGGCTTAAGTCAACGTCGGCGGTTAATATCGACAAGATTGCACGCTTTATGCGCGCTTACCCGGATCGTCTAGCCATTGTTGAAGGCCACACCGATAGCATGGGCGATGATGATTACAATCTTGACCTTGCTCGGGAACGTGCGTTTTCAGTCCGTTCTGCTCTTGTAGCAAGGGGGATTGATGGTTCACGTATCAGCACGCGAAGTATGGGTGAGGCTGCACCGGTTGCTGACAACAGCACGTCTGCCGGGCGCCAGCAAAACCGACGAGTTGAGGTGATATTTCCCGATGACGATACTCAGCTGAGTGATTTGATTGACCGGTAACTCACCAGTGATTGACTAGTCATTGATCAAGGATTTCATCAAGTTATTTGAATGTGAAAGCGCTTGGCGGGGAGCAGGACTAATCTATCCGCCAAGCGCCGGAGTTGTACCAAGAAATTGATTGATCGCGGCGGCAACCGGTTCCGGTGTATCCATATGCAAGTGATGGTGACCAGCAAGCAACACGGAGCGGTGATCTTTTATCAGTTCCATTCTGCTGGCAGTCTGTTCGCGTGATGTCAGGAACCCGTCTTTGGCAACGATTGTGAGTACGGGACAAGCAATATGCTGATTAACTTCTCTAACGTGTGCTTCGGTTAAACGATGGGCTGTTGAAACACGCAGCTTTGGATCAAAGCGCCATCTCCAGCCGTCTTCAAATTCTGTCAGCTGTCGATCAATAATTAAACGCGCCGAAGATAATGCCATTTTGGCTGATCGAAGCCGTGTATTAACAGCATCATCTTTCGATTCATAAACTCGCGATTCGTATTTGCCGTCTTCGAGCTGATCCTGCATGGATTTCTGTAAGCGCCCGACGAACTCATCGGCTTCACTGGTTAGCGCACCACTTGACTCAATGAGTGTCAGCGATTCAACCATTTCCGGCGCGCCGACAGCCACCAGTGGGGCAATGATCCCGCCCAGTGAGTGTCCAATGAGATGACATTGCTCCCATCCGATCGCTTTAATTACAGCGGCTGCCCAATAGGCTGAATCAGGCACGGTGTACACACTGTCAAGGTGATCGGAAAATCCATGACCGGGTAAGTCGATTGCCACCAGGTCGATTTCTGGTAACAGCGACATCATTGGCAGAAAGCTATTGGCGTTATCCAGCCAGCCATGCAGGCACAGTGCTTTAGTGGGTGCATCTTCATCAGCAACGCGATGGCGAATACCTGTGATGGTTTTACCATTGATTGACAAACTGATCGACTCAGGGCGAGGAGTTTTCAAGTTGCGCATAGAATAGATAAGCTTCAGGCTACTGTGCAGAATTGGATAGCGGAAGAGTAAATCGTAGTATATCTCGATCGTTTGGGTCGGTTGCAGCTTGAAAGTCCAGACTCTTCATAAGGCCTCGCATGGGTGTATTCGTTGTTAATACATCACCAACGAGTTTTTGTAATCCCTGTGCTGCGGCATGTTCGATGATCAGCTTCATGAGCGCCGAAGCCAGGCCATGCCCTTGCCATTCATCAGCTATGGATATGGCAAATTCACCGAACTGCCGATCAGTGCTGACTGCGTATCGGCTCACTCCAATAACGTCTCCTTTGCCACTGTCATGTACTGCAACAAACGCCATCTGTCGATCGTAGTCCAGCTTGGTGAATTGCGCGACCATTTGTGGAGATAAGTCGTTTATGGCATGCATAAAGCGAAAGTACTTCGACTCTGCAGACATGTTATGCACCATATTTTTTATTGACTCACCATCTTCGGGTCGAATTGGTCTTAGTTGTACGGTACGGCCTCGCTTTAGTTGTGTCAGTCGAACCCATCGCCACGGATACGGATGAATAGCCAGATGGGCATATTCCTTCTGTGCTTTGGAGCGTTCCAGAACTACCTGTACATCCATAGCAATAGCACCGCTGGTGCTGACTCGAACCGGGTTAATATCAACAGAAAATACGTCGGGCAACTCACACGCCATTTCGGATAACCGGCGTAACACATGTGCCGCTGCTTTGGTTTCTACTGGTGGTTGATGTCTGAATTCACCCATGTAATTGGCAATAACAGGCGTTGAAAGCATTGTGTCGATCAGAAAGTTATTCAGTGGTGGCAGTTGAGAGGTACGTTGCTGTATTAATGTTGATAGATCGCCTCCAACTCCGACACTGATGACAGGGCCAAAAGTGGCATCTCTGGTCAGGCTCATCGCAAGGTTTCTGGTGTTGCGCTCGGTGTGCATGGGTTCAATCAGCACACCACGAAATTCAGCTTCAGGTCGATGCGTGTTTAATTGTTCGGTTATGTGTTGATAGGCCTCCTGCAATTTGGCAGCGTTTGGAATATTGAGTACCGTGCCCATCACCTCTGCCTTGTATCTTATGTTTGGCGAAACCAGCTTCATTGCTACCGGGTAGCCCAGCTTTGTTGCGCTCGACTGTGCATCCGCAAGACTGGTTGCTCTAATTGCCGGTAGCACTTTAATATCGAATAAGCCAAGCAGGGCGCGTGTTTGCTGCGGTCCCATTACTCGCTCCCCGCGATCGAGTGCCTTGTTGATCAGCTTTTTCGCACCGCTGGCATCGGCGCGTGTATGGCGTGATGTCGGGTTGGGGAGTTGCAGCAACTGTTGTTGACTTAAAAGGTACCGGTGCAGAAAGTCGAAAGCATCGGTTGCAGCTTCGGGTGTCCTGAAACAAGGTACCTTGGCTTTGGTAAACAGCTCTTTACTGGTTGCCACACTGGCTTCACCCATAAAACTCACCAATACCGGTATATGGTCTGGCTTGTGTTTGATTATCGTTTCGGCAATAGTTTCAGGTTCATTGCGTGCATCGGGTGCAAACAACACCAGAATGGCGTCATAGTCGCCAGTGTCTTTTAACAAGTTGAGGGTAACCTCGTATTGTTGTTGTAGTGATTCTGCATTGCGCAGCACCACTGGATTACGACCTTTCCATGTATCTGCCAAACTTGCGCTTAATTTCTGCTGATTTTTTTCACAGAGTTCTGGCAGCTGAAACCCCTTGGTCGCAATGCGTTCGCAAGCTAACATGGCTGGCGCAGCACCGTTGCTGATAATAGCCAGGCGCCTACCTTTAATCCGCAGACCCGATGTAAGAATTTTTGCTGCAGAAAATAAATTGGAAAACGATTTAACCCGCACCACACCTGCTCGACGCATGGCAGTTTGAAATACATGTTCAGTAGAAAAGACTTCACCGGTTCGCGCTTGTGCATCACAAAATCGTGCAGCATCTTGAGTTGATTTCATTAGTACGACAGGTTTTATCCGGGCCGCCGCGCTAATTGCACTCAGAAACGAACGCGTTTGATGCACTCTGTCGAGGTAGATGATGATGGCTTTGGTGTGCTGATCTTCGGCCAGCAGATCGAGTAAGTCTGACAAAGTGATGTCGGTATCTGCTCCGGTCGATAGCACGGCAGAAAAGCCAACTCCGCTGGGTTCTGCCCAATCCAGAATAGCGGCGCCCAGAGACGCCGATTGGGTCACCATTGCCAGTGAACCTGTGGCAATTTTGTTTTGCGAGTAAGTTGCATTCAGATTTAGATGTGGTCTGATCAGACCAGCGCAGTAAGGACCGAGCAACCTGAGTCCGAGTTTTTGTGCAAGCTTGTGCAGCGATTGACTGTTCTTCACTGCCGACATAACAATGACTACTTTACAACCACTGGCAGCGGTTTGAACCAGTGTGCGACGGACGATGCGCTCTGGCACCAGAACAATCGCAAGATCGGGTGTATCGACTTTCTTCAACGATCGAAAGCAAGTCTGCCCAAGCACGGTTTTGTAGCGTGGATTGATAAAGTGCAGCGGACCATCGAATTTGCCGTGTAGCAAACTGGTCGCAATGGCTTTGCCAGGAGCGCCTTCGCGATCACTGGCGCCGATGACCGCAACCGATCGCGGATTAAGTAGTTTATCCAGATGAATGGTCGACATTAATGGATAGTACCGCAGTCGGCGTATTGTTGTATTGCACGGATGTTGTTCACCAGCTGCGTTAATCGCACGATGCTGCTATATTGAATGTTTAAGAACTTTTTTTACTTTTAACATGCCAACAGCGCTCGTTACACACAACGATGTTGTCCTGCACGAAATCAGTCCAGGTCATCCGGAATGCCCGCAACGTATCGGTGCCATACTTGATCAGTTGAAAAAGGAAGATCTGTATGATTATCTGCGGCACTTCGAAGCACCTGTGGCAAATCCTGAAGTGGCGCTTTCGTGTCATCCACAAGCTTATATCGACAATATCGTCAACAGCTCTCCCGATTCAGGCAGCGTACAGCTTGATGCCGACACGGCAATGAATCCGCATTCACTAACGGCTGCTTTGCGTGGTGTGGGTGCTGGCATACTCGCAACAGACAAAGTTATCGCGGGTGAAGTGGAAAATGCCTTTTGTCTGACCCGGCCGCCGGGCCATCATGCTGAAAAAACGCAGGCGATGGGGTTCTGTTTTTTTGGCAACATAGCCATTGCTGCCCGGCATGCCATAAAACAGCACGGTCTTGATCGGGTTGCCATTATCGACTTTGATGTTCATCACGGCAATGGCACCGAAGATATTGTTGACGGAGATAAGAACATCCTTTTCTGTTCCTCCTTTCAACACCCTTTTTATCCAGGAGGCTATCGCCCGAATGTGCCCGGACAACGGGTTAATATTCCGTTGGCCAGCGGAACAGGAAGCGAGGAGTTTCGTTTATCGGTTATGGATCATTGGATACCGGCACTGAACAAGTTCAAACCGCAAATGGTATTTATCAGCGCAGGTTTTGACGCGCATCGAGATGATCCACTGGCAAGCCTTGAGTTAGGAGATAACGACTTCGTTTGGATAACGCAGCAGATACTGTCCATAGCAGATAGTCACTCAAACGGTCGCATTGTTTCCATGCTTGAAGGTGGGTATTCGTTGTCAGCGCTTGCTCGAAGCGCTACAGGTCATATTCGGGAACTAATGCGACTAAACTAAAGGCTTCTAACCACCACCTGCGTTCAATGCCGGCATTCTGCGGTGTTGAGTGGTGGTGCATCTCGGTTGGCCACCGGTGCGTAACAAAACTCCCACCTCTCGATTTTGAACGATCAATCAAAATAAATGGGGTTTCGATCATTCGGATCCCCCGCAGCTAGCGTCTAATTGG
>CALJNA010000160.1 GCA_937981955.1 uncultured Granulosicoccaceae bacterium | reverse complement strand
ACAGGCTTTGCACCGGTAGCGTTGTACCGCTTTGGCATCATCGGCGCGAAAAAAGTGTCCGTCACGCACAATGGATTGTCGGCTTGCCGCGCAGCTCGGGCATTGGGTGGTCGCATCCATGCGAACCTCCTTATTTGTCTGGGAAACTAAACAGTATCAGAAAAGTCTATCCCCAGCATGCTGGGGCAGTTTTGTGTTGTTATTGCTGACTCAGTACATCCCAAACTGCGCCAAGCGTGTGGTAGTCAGTTTTACCTGGTGGAGATTTTAGATCATCGAATGCAGAGCCGTCGCGATTGCGGATGCGAAACCATGCGCCGTATTGATGGTCGATAAGGTTTGGCCAGCTCCAACCCCACAATTCACCGTACTGTTTTCGATATACTTTATCTCCGGTGACTTTGTACAAACGCCAGGCAGCGGCAAACGCTTCGGCGTGTACCCAGAAATATTTATGCGCATCGGCGAATTGTCCATCGGGTGCAAAGCCGTATACCAGTCCGCCGTATTCCTGGTCCCATCCTTTTTCCATTGCTGTGTTAAATAACATGGCGGCTTTTTTAACCAACTTATCGTCGGGCCGAATTTCGTTTAATTGCAGCAGCAATTTTGTCCATTCGACCTGATGTCCTGGCTGAAAACCCCATGGCTTGAATAAATCGTCTGGCTTGTCGATGTTATATTCCATATCAACCTGCCAGTTTGCATCGTAGTGCTCCCAGATTATTCCATCTGTTTGATCTGCCAGTTCAAAACAGAACCGGTTAGCCAAAAGCTGCGCCCGATCGAGGTAGTGTTGTTCCTGAGTTGCCTCCCACGCGGCAATAAGTGCTTCGCACATATGCATATTTGCATTCTGTCCGCGATAGGGGTCGAGTATTTCAAGTGAAGCATCTCGTTCATCGGCATAGGCTTGATGTTGTTCGTCCCAGAAATACTTTTCGACAAATTTCCATGTTTGCGCTATCAGTGGTTTAGCTTCCTTGATACCTGCACGTACACAGCTGGCTGCGCAAAGCATAACGAACGCGTGGCCATATGCCATTGCATTTCCTTCAACAACAGTGTCGTTACTGAGCACCCAGGCGAAATTACCGTTTGATTGTTGGTGTTTCTCAAGCAGATGTTTCAACCCGTGCTCAGCGTGCTGCCGATAAAGCGGGGTGCCGTAAAGCCTGTGTGCGGTTGCGTAGTTAAAGATAAAACGTGTTGAGCTGACCAGGTGTCGAGTATCAGTATCGTAAATGTCGCCATTGTCTTTGAAGCACTGATAAAAACCCTGGGGTGCAACTACCCGGTCTTCATAAAACGCGAGAATAAATTTAACATGCTGTTCAAGAAAATCGATGCTGTGAAATTCGGGAGTAGGGTTCACTGACATGGTTAATTTCGTCCGTGGATTAAATACCGGGTTGGCTGCCAGTTAACTATGCCTGTTCCTTCCAGGAAATCAAGTGGCGGAAATAAAAAAAGGCCATCCGAACAGCTTCGGATGGCCTCTGTAGTAACCAGAACCCGCTTGGTTTAGGGTGCGGCTGCTCCGGCAATGACAGCCGGGTTTGTAATCACGATGTTACCGGTGGCGGCAAACGCCGCAATTTGCATTTGCATTTCAGCAAACACGGCAGCAGATGCTGCTGCGTCTCTGTCATCAGTTGGATCAAAGTCGGTTGGAGCCAAAAGTGATCCGTGGTAACCGGTAGAGAATCTGACCGCACCTGCACCGGCAGTCGTTTCGGTAACTGGTGCAAGACCCATCATACGCGTCAGGGGCTCTGTACCAACGAGAGGAAAGCCGGTCAGGTCGTTAATAACCGTTGTATCGCCATTAACCTGCATCAAGTGCACTGTGGTGTTTTGTGCTGCCGCCGCAGCATGGTTAACAGGGTCTACCGAGTCAACTACTGTTTGTGCAGCATTCAAAAACGCATTGCCGTCTGCGCTGTTAACTTCGATTCCGGCACTGGCAAGACCAGCCGCAATGGCAGGGCCAAACGCAGGTGAATTGGCCAGAATGCGTGGTAAACCGCCACCACCCATCGCTAGCGAAGCCGAATTGACTGTGTCATCAAAAGCCAGAAACGTGGTGCCCATAATCGCGCCCAGTGAGTGACCGATGAAGACTTTGCGCGCCGGATTGATGTCGGCAATGCTGCCAACACTTGCACTGAGGGTAAACAAATCAGCTATACCTTGTCGTGTGTTATCACGCGTATTCAGCAGATTACTCAAGTTATAAAAATGCGTACCAGAGGCATCAGCAATGCCGTCTGGACCGGGTGCGCCGGTTGCATTGTCAACGTAGTCGACATCGAAGTTACGTTCGCTTCCTGCAAGGCGGAACCCGGCTGCCGCATCGGTTGCTGAAATTCCGTGCATAGGGGCGTCAATACCAATCACGGCAAAGCCTGCACTGGCCATGGCATCTGCAATTGCCAGCAGATCAGCGCGTGAACGGGTTATGCCGTGTTGAAAAATCGCAATTGGCCACCCTTCCGCCGGCATTTCACCTTTTGGCTTTGTCATAAGCACAGGAATTGCCAGTGTGTTTTTAACAACCGGTGCATTATCAAGTGGTGTTAAAAATTCGCCAGAGGCATTTTTGAAAAAAGTGTTCAGCGGGGCAACAGGATTCGCCTGGCTGGGAATATCCAGATAGTAGGGAATGCTCATCTGGCCGGCAAAAATATCCGCCAAATCGGGACTGGCAGCAGAGAGCGCTCCGGTATCGATTTGAGTATCCACTAACGCGATAGGTGAAGACACAGCTGCTTCCTTTAACGTTCGCAACACCGATGTTATCGATTGGGTATTGAACGTCCACGACAACACAACACTGTCCGTATTCACGCCAGCGCCAGAAGCTGCTGCTAGCATAGCGCGAATAAGCCCTTGCAAGGCTTCGGCATCACCGGTGAGATCGGCCGCTCCCGCCAAAGCCGCGTAAGTCAGGCCTCGTTGCAGCGGTGAGCCATTAATGTCTTTAACACCGTTGGTAATCAGTGCCAAGTAGCAAGTGCTTTCTTTTAAAGGCTGTAGTGGTACAAGCACAATTTGTGAGCCGTTTGCGCTGGTCGTTGGATCGGCCGGCACTGCGGTGGCAAGCATTTGAGTTGCGTCGACTTCTGCTACCACTCCGGTAACTTGTCCTTGTGGCCCAAGCGTTACTTCAAATACTCTGACAGTATCTTGAATACTGATGGTTTCTGCATCCATCAGTTCTGCAGGTGGTGCATCAGCTGCCAGCTGACCTTGCACACCTATT
>CALJNA010000159.1 GCA_937981955.1 uncultured Granulosicoccaceae bacterium | reverse complement strand
CGGTTGTTAGCCTCTCGTTAAAGAAATGGTAAGGCCGAATACAGACAATGCTCACTAACGATAAGCTGTCTTCACTAGGAAGTAGAGAACACAATTTCGAGTATTTTGCGCGTACGCTTGTGTTGCTAGCATTTATTTTGGTTTATCCCGCTGGTGCACACTCCTCGTCTCAGAAATCTGTAACGTACAACGCAACGGACCGCAGTGAAATCCTATTTTCTGAATCAGAAATAGATCGTAGTGTCTATCCGTCAATTTCAGCGATTTTAAAGAAATACCACGAACTTGACCCTGAAAACGTTGCTTTAAATTGGATTCACATATCTCCAATAGGCATGCGAGTTAGAGATGTTTCCAGTCGATCTGAAGTAATAAAAAACTTCTCTCAACAAAGAGTCTGGTTGGTAAACGGCATGAACAAGACCAGATACGAAGTAGACATTAAATATTTCCAACAGAATTTTCCAGAGCAATTACCCAATTTGTTGGGTGTAGAAAGTATCTCGAACATTGCTGGATTGAAGCCCTGTGCTGATTTAACTGCCAGCAGGTCGGGAGAACGTTTTTTTCGCGGGCAGGTGGTTGAGGAGTGGAGATGTTCAACTGACGATGGGGAGTTGTATAGCACTCAGCTATTTAGTTCTCGTTGGAACCTTGTGGTGCAAGTAAAGCACAGGGATATGAGTATTGAGGAGCTAACAGATATTAAGAAAGAAAGTTACGCGCCCGACTATTTTCAACCAATCAAGAGCATGGTTAACGTTGAATTTGAAGAATTCATGACTGGCAAGAGAAACCTTGATACTTATTCACCATAGTTTGTAGCGTTTCGTTTAAGAAACGGAATGCGCAAAATTGCGTGGTAGGGCAATAATAAAACCTACTGATTTGCTCGGAACTAGTGATGTTACGTGTATTTAGCCGAGTTATGCCCACGGGCATTAATAAACTTTTATATCGATCCAGGAGATCAAGTTAATGAGTAATTTGAAAAATAAATCAGCAGTGTCAAAGCGTCGCATTACCGGTCAGGGTATGACCGAATACATTATCGTAGTGGCATTGATAGCCATTGGTTGTGTAGCAGCAGTAAGTGCCTTTGGCACTAAGGTACAGGCGCAGTTCGTTAATATGGGTTCTGCACTACATGGTACAGAGGGGACTGAGCAGGGCACCGATTATACGGTTGAAGACAAAGACTTAGCTAACTATGGGTCAGGGGTAGGCGGATAATTGTAAAAATATCGACCGGCGAAAGCCGGTCGAATATTTAATCAGCGTAGAGACCATGACATGCTAACCAAGCACCGAAAAAATCAAAAAGGACAAGCACTACCCGTTGGTATTGCGTTATTGATGCTGCTCGGTCTCATGTCATTTGTTTTATTCAACACGGGTCAAACCGTTTCAGACAAATCACGCCTGGTTAATACGGCAGATTCTGCTGTTTACAGTGGACTGCTATGGCAAGCACGGGCAATGAATTTCCAGGCCTACACCAACAGAGCTATGGTCGCTAATCAAGTTGCTATGGCACAAGCTGTCAGTATTAATTCCTGGTCGGCCTATATCAAAAAGACCGGTAACAATTTAAACGATGCATTTGGGTGGGTTCCGTACGTTGGCGCGGTTACAAGAATTATAGACAGAGTAGGGGAGGCCATCGACATGGTGCTTGACCCTATTTCAAGGGGCATGCTGGCGGTGGTCAATGCGGTAAATATTAGCCTGTCCATTGCACAGAAAGCCATGTTTTACTCCACATTCGTGGCCACACCAGATGTTGTCGATAGTGTAGTAAAAAGCAATGAACCAGAAGGACAAAACTTTAAATGGACAACGGCCTATTCATTGGTTAACGCCGGTTTGAACCTGAATCAATGGAATGAATTCACCGAAAGCTCAGATGAAAATAGAGTTCTGGCTGAAAACGAACGCTTCCATATGATCAATGCGTCTTTGGATAAATTCTCTAAAGAACGAAACTGGAAATTTTTCAATTTTTTCATACCTATAACGCCATTGAACTGGGTCCGGTTCGAAAAGGCGGGCACAACAAAACTTCACAGGAAAAATGGCAAGTACGAATGGTATGCAAAAGATGCGTTATCACTTCGTGAAAAACGCTACACATGGCGCGGAAGAAGGTACAGCGATTTACCGATAAGCGGTGGCTCAGCCTTGGCCAACACCGACAGTTCGGGTGATACGATAATGGGCAACGAACCGCTGTTCTTTGGTGGACGCCACAGAACCGCGCAAAAACGTAGCGACTGGTATTCAGACATTTTTCACGAAGGCAGGAGCATGGCCTTCTATGATGGAATTCAGGCCTATCGCTCGTTAAGTAAAAAAATGCGCGATCAGGAAGAACCTCCTACGATGAACTTGCGCATTCAAATCAGTATGGAAACTGATGACATCATGGACAGTGATGTCATTACCGAAGCTGAGATGTTTAAAACCGGTGTAACCACACCTGGAGAAGTGCTTTCATCGGCAGCCACCGCCGAATTGTATTTTGAAAAACCCTGTTTTGATGCCAACTGCGTTGAAGAGTATGCCAATGGGTACAGCCCGTATTGGGATGTTCGCTTAACCCACACGTCTGGCCTTTCTCGCCTGGCGGCTCACATCACGCAGCCCGATGTACTGACCGACACCGTGGAGCGTAGAGACGTCAGCCTTTCCAGGCTACCTGGGTACTCTGCTCCAATGGCCACTCCCATCACTGATTATAAAGAACAGGCCAAAGGCGTGAAAGTGGTCATTGCTGGCATGGAAAACCATTTGCGCTCAATGGTTGTGGATTCACCCGCGTATCAGCAATACCAGGCAAGACTGCAGGGGATAAAAGACAACGTCACCTTCGATCTTGACAACATAGTCGATGAATTTGTTGAAGAGAATCTAAGCGAAGACCAGATCATTCAAAAAATTGCAGAGGCCGCCGGACATGACCTCGACGTGCAGGAATATACCAATATCAAATCCCAGGTTTCGGCTATCTATGGCGATCTGAACGCCATTCGAAACACCACTATCGAGGATGTAAAAAATGACATTCTCGCCGATGCCAATCAGGTGTTTGACGAACTGACAGATGAAGTTAAGGATGAATTGAAGGAGGTTTTAACAAAAGCGGTTGAGAGAATTCTGGCCGGTATGGTGAGTTCATATCTTGAGCAAACAACGGGAATCGTTATTCCATCATCTGTTATTGAGGATGTTTCTGCCGATGCTGCCAATACCATTATTAACGAGGCAGACGCTGCAATTCGTAATGAAGGCTCAAACGGCAT
>CALJNA010000158.1 GCA_937981955.1 uncultured Granulosicoccaceae bacterium | reverse complement strand
GTGTGCCCGGCATTGAGGTTGCGCCAGTGGCGGATACACCCGCGCCGGCTGCAGACGATACTGGAGCAGAGGACAGTGCTGTTTAAACGCAGACTGTTTGAGTAAGATAAAGGCCGCTCATGAAAATGAGCGGCCTTTTTTTTGCTTGTTCATTTTTCGATTAATTTCGGGAAGAACGAATTGCCAATATGGATATCAGCGAGAAAGACAGGCGCTTGCGTCAAAAACTCGGTGCCGCTCTGGCGCTTTTGTTCTTTATCGCCAGTGTTTTCACCGTTACAACCTGGTATTCACAAATCGCCGATGCCTTACACTCAAACGGTTGGCCTGCCGTGAGCGGTGTGGTTATTGAATCCGAACTCGACATCAGCGTTAATGCCGGAGAGTCAGATTCTGTGTACCCCGTGATTAGCTATGTGTACCAAGTGACTGGTCAGACGTATGAAGCACGCAAACTGCAATTTGTGCAAGATGGCTTTGGAATGAGTTGGGCGAAAAGTAAATTGGCTTCGTATCCAGTCGATGCGGTTGTGGAGGTTTCGTACAATCCGGCTGATCCGCAAATCGCGGTGCTGGAACCGGGAGGACAACCTAAATGGTATTTGTTTGTCAGTGCAGTCGCTCTGGCTTTGTTATCGGTATTTGCAGGACTGGCATGGCTTTGTTTTCAAGACTGTCGAAAGATGAGCCGTATGGCTTCTAATGAATCATGGCACTTGCGGTAGTTGATGGAAATCACCGTTGTAATCACCTGTCAATGTAGAACCGTCATCGAGTGTAATGTCGAATGTTACCAACCAGTTGGGAGACTCGCCGGTTACATTAATGTTTCCCGACACGGCACGTTTTCCATCGGCAGTCGGGTCGTCAATGACACCATCGCCGTTTCCATCACGGATGAGTGTGGCGAAATCTGAGTAGTTTAAGTTGCTCGGGCTAACGTCGTAATCCACGATAATCTCAAAGCTTCCACCTGTGAACTCTTCTGTATTAGCTTGATAGAGTACTATCGCTAACGCAATACTAGCATCGTAGATACCCCAGTCTACTCGAGAGAGAGTGCTCGTTCCATTTTCGGTTTCTGTTGTGCTGCTTGCCTTGGATGAGCGCGTGTTTCCATCGTGTAAAAACAAGCCCACCTCAGCCGTTTGATTATAGATTTCTATATCTATTGCTGCAGAACTAATGTTCGCGGTAAGAAAGTCATTGGTAAGCGACCCTTCACCTGTGTTGGCAACACCAGGTTCGGTTAGGTCAGGGACGACATCCGCCGAGCAATCAACTATTTCTGAACCAGATTGAATCACCACTGGTGAATCGATGCCGGAGTCAGTAGTTGTGCCGCTGGCTGCGGTAATGGTTGTTGAGCTACCGGAGCAACTTAAACCTGCAAAAAATAGTTTTCCGGCTTGTGAGCCAGAATAGTCAGGAGTTTCTTCGCTATCGCCGGAACTGCTACCGGAGCATCCGACTAACAGGGATGCCAACATGGGTGCGAAACAAAGTAGTCTTGAGTCCATAGTTGTTTCCCGGGAAGGTCAGTTTCTCTTAGTGTACATTGATTGCCAGTGCCGGGCTAAGTATCCTCATGTCAAGACTGGTGAAATTTAGATAAGTACGTCGCTGATTTCCTCCATGATATCTACCTGGTTAAACGCGCCCCGTGTTAAACATATCCTGTGTTAATCACGTCGTGTATTTGATGCGATAGTCAAAACCTTTCCTCTATCCGGTCTTATCTGCGACTCATCCGAAGTGTGAGGCAGTCCCAGCTTTATGTTTTCGACTATGTCCCATAACCCGTCCTATCTGTCTCCCATACGGTACTGATTCATACCTTTAGGTGAGGTGATTTAGCGGAATATATCGCGGATTCATTTTTTTGATATTGAAAGAATGGTGATATTCGAAGGAACAGTGATAGTCGTATGAAATTAAATTTCCTGCCAGTTTTGTTGTTTACTTTACTTGGAAGCGTCTCAGTTCATGCGCAGTCCTGGACCAATGAGCCAGCCATGAAGCTTAAGCGCTCAGAGTCGGCAGCGGTGGAGTATCAAGGGCAACTGTACGTATTCAACGGCTTTTCGCAAGGTCTGCATGTGGGCAATAGTATTGAAAAGTACAACCCTGCGAACAAGCAGTGGACGTTGCTTGGTTCGACATCTGTTGCTAATGGTACGGCTGTTACGCATACCGGTACGGTACTGGTTGGCAATGAAGTGTGGTTGATCGGTGGGCGAATCGGCTCACACCCTGGGCAAGTGTCTAATAAAGTCTGGATATACAATATAGCCAGTAACATCTGGCGACCCGGACCAAACTTGCCCATTCCAATGGCTGGAGGCGGAGCTGCATTAGTTAATAACAAGATTCATGTTTTTGGTGGTATGGATGCATTCGCGAAATGTGATGTTAATTATCACTATGTGTACAATTTAAATAATCAAAATGCAGGTTGGAGCAATCTTACCAGCACGGCTGGAATGCCATCAGCCAGAAATCATTTTTCCACAGTAGTAATAGATGACATCATCTACGCTATCGGTGGACAGCATGGTCATGATGGTTGTCCTGGGGTCGCCGGTGGAAACGTTGCGCTGGTGCATTCTTATAATCCCCAGTCCAATCAATGGCAAAGACTTGCCGATCTGCCTGCCATTGAATCTCATAACGAGCCATCTACGTTCGCGCACAACGGGTTTATTTACACCGTCGGTGGTGCTACAGCGGGCGACGCTGTACTGCGCTATGACCCGGCTGTTAATCAATGGGAGCATATTGTCGATCTTCCTGAACGACTGCTGGCGCCGGTGGCACGAATTTACAACGGCCGTTTGGTGGTTGGTGGTGGCGGTGCGCCGATAACCGCTAAATCGATTACGACCGTGCGTTCCATAGGTTTGTCACAGTTTAATGATGTTGCTACTGGCGTCGCCGGTAACGGTAACACCAGCACAAATACGAATACCAATACCAATACCAATACGAACTCAGGCAACCCCTCTAACAATGGCAGTAGTGTGGTTCTTTCTGTTGAAGCAGAAGATTTCTCTGGCCGAACTGGTACAGGAACTCATCAATGGGTGAGCGCTTCATTGCCGAATGCGAGTGGAGGTGATTCAATGAAGACCACGCCAAATAGTGGAGCTTTGAAGACCAATGCAAGCGGTAGTCCAATGCTTGCCTATGATATTCAATTCTCTGAAGCTGGAAATTACTACTTGTGGGTGCGTGGATGGGGCGATGAAAACGCCAATGGTCAGGGTACGAACGATAGTCTGCATGCCGGTGTGAACGGTGCGCTCAGTGCCAGTGCAGACAAAATTGATGGCTTTCCAAGCGGTTGGAATTGGTCGAAACGAACCCGCGACGGTTCTCCTGCAGTAGTACAAATCTCTTCTGCTGGTGTGCACACGGTAAACCTGTGGATGCGAGAAGACGGGTTTGCTGTTGATAAATTGGTACTCGCTAAAAATGCTGCCTACGTACCGCAGGGGCTCGGACCATCATCGAATCAAACTGTCACCAACACAGGTCCTGTCACGCCGACAAATACAAGCCCAACAGTTGTAGCAGGTACTAATGCAACTTCAACGGTTGGCACGACATTCAATGCACAAGGTCAAGTCAATGATGATGGTTTGCCAAATGGAGTGTTGGACTTGCAATGGTCCAAAGTGTCCGGGCCTGGTACGGTTGTATTCGCTCAGCCCACAGCAGTGGCAACGGGCATTGATTTTTCTGCAACTGGTGTTTATGTGCTTAAGCTCAGCGCCACCGACGGAAGCCTTTCTGCATCAGATACGTTCACGGTGACTGTGCAAAGTGCGAACAACGCAGGTACATCTGGTGTTGGTCAATCGGCTAATGCCAATGGTACCGTAATCATTGAAGCTGAAGATTATATAAATAAGACCGGCACAAGTTCGCATCAATGGGTCAACGCAAATTATCCGAATGCCAGTGGTGGTGAATCAATGATTACCACCCCTGACCAACTCGCTTTAAAATCAAACTCTGCTGGCAGTCCCATGCTTTCTTATTCAGTGAACTTCACACAGTCCGGGCTACATCATGTTTGGATCCGAGGTTGGGGTGATGAAAATTTAAACGGGCAGGGCACCAGTGACAGTATTCATGCTGGTATAAACGGTGCGCTTGCTGCTACGGCAGATAAAATCGATGGATTCCCATCTGGATGGAATTGGTCCAAGCGCACGCGCGATGGTGCTCCTGCAATCATTAATGTACCGTCCGCAGGAACACATAACTTTAATCTGTGGATGCGTGAAGATGGTTTTGCTGTAGATAAAATTATCTTAACCAAAGATGCGGCTTTCATACCCACTGGACTTGGTGCCAATACAACGCAAAGTAACTCCGGTACGAATACAACGACCAACACGGCTCCGGTTGTCAATGCTGGTTCAAACGCGTCGGTAATGATCAACGCGAACTTGAATTTGAATGCAGTCGTGAGCGATGACAATACACCTGTTGGCTCATTACAAATCGAGTGGAAAAAATTATCCGGGCCGGGTGTCGTCGCTTTTTCAAACGCAATGAGCACAAGCACAACCGCAAACTTTAGTACCGCTGGAAACTACGTTTTGCAGCTGAGTGCGAACGACGGGTCGCTCATTGGCACGGATACACTCGCTGTGGTTGTGAACAATGCGGCTGTGACCACTAATCAAAATCCGGCTACCACCCTCTCCGTAGAAGCCGAGGATTATTTCGTAAAAACAAACACTGTAACGCATCAGTGGGTTGCAGCGAATTTGAATGGTGCAAGTGGTAATGCATCAATGATAACGACACCAAACAATGTGACATTAAAAAATGGCTCTTCAGGTAGTCCAATGATGAGTTATCCACTGAACTTTGCCGAAGGCGGTGTGTACTATGTTTGGGTTCGTGGCTGGGGCGATGAACAATCCAATGGTGCTGGTACTAACGATAGTATTCATGCTGGATTGAATGGTGTTTTATCGAACACGGCGGATAAAATAGACGGGTTTCCAGCTGGGTGGAATTGGTCACAAAGAACCAGAGATGGGCAACCGGCTCGATTAACAGTGCCCGCCGCTGGAATTCACACTGTGAATTTCTGGATGCGTGAAGATGGTTTTGCCATAGATAAGTTCATTCTTACTAAAGATGTTTCCTATGTACCTACCGATACCGGAGTTGGGGCGACCGCCAATAACGGCAGTGGTACGCAAAACAACGCTGGCGGTTCATCAGGAAGCACAGCCGGAACCGGTAATGGAGCGGTTAGTACATCCAGCAATGCTTCAAACGTAACAGCTAATGCAAATACAGCCTGGAAAATGGTGCAAACCGTTAACGGCAGTTCAGTGTCGGCCAGGCATGAAGCGGGTGCGGTAGCTATCAGCAATAACACATTCTATGTCATGGGTGGACGGGGAAATAAACCCGTTCAATCTTTCAGTGAAAGCGCAAACAAATGGACATCACATGGGAACGCACCTGTGCGCATGAACCACTTTCAACCGGTTGTAATTGGAAATAAGGTGTACGTCATCGGTGCGTATAAAGATGACAACTATCCAAATGAGCAGGCGCTGGAGCACGTTTATATCTTTGACACCTCCAACCATACATGGACTAAAGGCACGGCAATTCCTCAAAACCGACGCCGAGGTTCGGTAGGTGCGGCTGTTTATAACAACAAGATTTATCTCGTTGGAGGTAACACCCTCGGTCATTCAGGTCCGGCAGTAAACTGGTTTGACGAATATGATCCGGCTACCAACCAATGGCGTGTTATGCCGAATGCGCCCAGAGCACGTGATCATGCAACCATCGCAGTTGCAAACGGAAAATTGGTTGTTGCCGGTGGTCGTCGCACGGCTCATCCGAACGTTTGGGGTGATACCGAGGCCAAAACCGATGTGTTTAATTTTGCCACCGGTCAATGGCAAAACACAGCAGATGATATACCCACAAAGCGCGCAGGCACTATGACCGTTGCTGTCGGTGATGAGGTGGTGGTTATTGGTGGCGAAACTCTGGGTTCCTCGGCCGCTCACGCCGAGGTGGAAGCTTTGAACGTGAACACAGGGAAGTGGCGCATATTGCAGCCCTTGCTTGAAGGCCGGCATAGTGGCGGGGCAGTTCTAATGGGTGACAAGATTCATGTGGTTTCGGGCAACACCACGCGTGGTGGTGGTAACGAATCCATCAATCATGAAACCTTACAGCTGAATACGCAGCCTTGACTTAGTCATTCGACCGGTGGAATTTCAATAAGCACGTTGCCGATTTTCTCTCCGGTTTCAACATAGTGAAACGCATCCTGTATTTGATGCAATGGGTATGTTCGGTCGATCAATGGTTTAAATTGCTTGTTGTGCATGGCGGAAGCTATATAGTCCGCATCGGCACGAGTGGCTCTCGGTAAAGGAAATTTCACTTGCTGTTTAGAGAAAATTGGTGTGAGCAGTGCAAAGAGCGGGTTCTGACAATATGCGCCTAACTCGGTTGATAAGTACACACCGTCATCTTTTAAAATGCGCTTGCATTGTCCAAATGAACTTTTTCCCACTGAGTCGAACACTGCATCGAATTGTTCATCCAGCTGAGTGAAATCTTCGTTCAGGTAATCGATCACCCGGTGCGCGCCAAGTTTAGCCACTGTATCCATGTATGGAGTTGCACAAACAGCGGTGACTTCAGCGCCCAGTGCATGAATCAGCTGCACAGCCGCGGAACCGATAGCGCCGGTTGCGCCGTTAATTAGAACTCGGTGTTTTTTATCTATACCTAACGCCCGTATGTCGCTTAGCGCATAGTGTGAGCCCTCCATTCCCGCAGCAGCTTCTTCATATGAAAAATGTGCGGGTATTTTCGCAAGAAGGCCCTTATCCGACATGGTGTTGAACTGGGCATGACCGCCGAACCCATATACTTCATCTGTAAAACCAAAAACGCGATCACCGATAGCAAAGTCGGTGACCGTTGCGCCGGTTGCAACGACTTCACCAGCGAACTCCGAACCCAGAATGGTATTTTTGGGTTTGGTCAGACCTGAAAAAAAACGCACGATAAACGGCTTTGCACGCAAAAAACCGCAGTCTGTCCGGTTTACCGTTGAATAGTGCACTCGTATCAATACTTCGTCTTCAGCATATTCAGGAACAGGCACCGTTTTGATCTGCACTACCTCTGGTGAGCCATATTGTTCATATACCGCAGCTGTCATTGATTGAGTCATCGTTTTTTGGTCTCTACTCGCTTGCACTTCTCGGAGACTTACACCGTAAGTTGTTTGAGATAGCATATACTTACACTGTAAGTAAGTCAACTGAGTTGGGAATGACCAAAGCAAAGCAGAACAAAAGAGCGTCTCGTCAAGCTCTGTCCAGAGAGAAGATTTTAAAAAAAGCCGTATCGCTTGCGGATAAGCACGGTGTCGATGCGCTGTCCATGCGTAAGCTCGCTCATGCGCTCAATGTTGAGGCTATGTCGCTGTATAACCACATTGACAACAAGGAAGATTTGTTCGACTCATTGGTGGACTGGGTGGTGTCGCAGTTTCAATTGCCTGATGAAAACAAGCACTGGAAGGAGTCGTTGCGGAGGAGTGTTATCTCGAGTCATGACGTATTGTTAAAACATCCCTGGGCCACATTACTTTTGTTGTCCAGAATTAATACCGGGGATAGCATTATGGCTTATTCCAATGCTTGCTTTGGCAGTCTGCTTAATGCAGGTTTTTCTCACGCGCTAACAGACCATGGATGGAATGCGTTGAATAATCATCTCTATGGATTCACTTTGACAGAAATTAATCTGCCAATAAACCCTGATGATTATTCCAAAGCAGCTGAAGAGTATTTACCGATGGTACCTGTGGAACGTTATCCGCATATACATTCCATGATGCAGATTATTATCAAAGGCGAGCACTCCGGCGTGAACGATTTTAACTTTGGGCTGGATTTAATACTAAATGGTCTTGAAGGCATCCTTGCTGAAAATCACTAGAACGCTGTAATAGCAGCGTTATATTGATACCGTAGCTTCCGCGTGCACTGTAATCAAGTGTGTCCATACCTGTTACACATTGTAAGCAAGACATTGGCGAGCGTTATCAACGTTATAAACTTTAGGCGTTGGAAAGTCACCATTGTGGTTGACTGAAGCAAGAGGAAGTTTGTTATGGATCCCGTTGGTATTATTATATGGTTGGTACTTGGCGCGCTCGCAGGTTTTCTAGCTGGAAAAATCATGAACTCCAGTGGTTCACTACTGACGAACATCATAGTCGGAATTATCGGTGCATTTATTGGTGGCGTCATCTTCAGTGCACTTGGCGTTAGTGCAGGTGGTGGTTTGATCGGTTCGATCATAACCGCTGTTTGTGGTTCGGTTGTTTTATTGTTTCTTCTGGGAATGTTTACCAAAGGTAAAAAGAAGGTGTCCGGTTAGGCATTATTTTTTTCGCAATATGTGGTTTGCCGGTGAAATTGTTATTCGCAATTTAGGCACTGCTAACGGTGATTGAAAAGTGTGTGAAAGGGGGCCGACTATTCGTAGTTGGCCTTTTTTGCATAGACTTATATAAGCTTTTCCTCAACCAGCATTGCTCAATACAGCTTGTCTCCAGATACCAATCAGATTGTCAGAGTGGAGCTATTTGCTAGAAAACGACGATAGCAACAGTGGCAATTCCGAGCACAACTATGATGCCAACGGAAATTTAGTGCAGCTCGATTGGTTCAGTGCGAGCTTTGAGGTCTGGTTCATCGATCTTTTTCTGTTACGAGCAATCCGAAAAGCCCATATTCAGCTACCGGCTGTTTATGCAGCGATATTTTCTGAGAAAAAGCGCTTGCCCGTTTATTAAGGTTGTCTGGAACCTTAAAATCTCAAATTTGTTGACATAACGAATCAAATTTCCTATAATTCCGCAGCTCGAAAACAGGCCACTAGACGTGGCCTGTACTTCGTTCAGGAATAGCGAAATAGCGGTAATTCTGCGGTAGCCCTCAGACATCGCTTCGGCACGTAAATTTCGCCAAAATCCCAATAATTCGCCTTGGTGAGAGCGTCTCTCCAGGCATAAATGACTTTAGTAACAGACGGTTAGTTAATGGCAACGATAAACCAGTTAGTGCGCAAACCACGTAAGCGCAAAGCCGAAAAATCCAATGTTCCGGCTCTGCAGGCTTGTCCTCAGCGTCGTGGTGTATGTACTCGCGTGTACACGACCACTCCGAAAAAGCCGAATTCGGCGATGAGGAAGGTGGCTCGTGTACGTCTGACCAATGGTTTTGAGGTTACGTCCTATATCGGTGGTGAAGGCCACAACCTTCAGGAACACTCGGTCGTCCTTATCCGTGGTGGTCGTGTCAAGGATTTGCCGGGCGTTCGGTACCATACCGTGCGCGGTAGCCTGGATACCCAAGGTGTCGATTCCAGACGTCAAGGTCGATCTAAGTACGGTGCCAAAAAGCCGAAATCCTGATCAAATATTTCGTCTGGTTAACTTGTCTGCCAGCTGGTTTGAACCGACAAACAACAGACAATAACTGAACTGATTAATTGAACTGACTTAAATAAAAGTAAGTCCGGAACAAAAGTATATATGTCACGTAGAAGCGAAGCCCCAAAACGCGAAATCCTGCCAGACCCAAAGTACGGCAGTGTCAAGCTTGCAAAATTCATCAACATCATGATGCTCGACGGCAAAAAAGCGGTTGCTGAACGAGTTATTTATGGTGCTCTCGATGTGATGAAGGAAAAAGGCGCTGTTGACCCTCTGGAAACACTGGAAGTTGCTCTGGAGAACGTTAGTCCCGCCGTAGAAGTTAAATCACGTCGAGTCGGTGGTGCGACTTATCAAGTGCCTGTCGAAGTTCGACCGGTTCGTCGCAACGCGTTGGCAATGCGCTGGGTCATTGAGGCAGCGCGAAAGCGTGGCGAGAAGTCAATGATGTTAAAACTGGCTGGCGAATTGTCCGATGCGGCAGAAAAGCGCGGCACAGCAGTAAAGAAGCGCGATGATGTTCATCGCATGGCAGAAGCAAACAAAGCATTCTCACACTACCGCTGGTAGTGTGTGGTTGGTGTGAACCCAGGGCCTGATCGTGGCGCGTTCCACACCAACTTCGTTATATCGCAATGTCGGCATCATGGCTCATATCGATGCCGGCAAAACGACCACCACTGAACGAATCCTTTACTACACCGGCGTGTCTCACCGAATGGGTGAGGTACATGATGGTGCTGCGACCATGGACTGGATGGAGCAGGAGCAGGAACGCGGCATAACTATCACATCCGCGGCCACCACGTGTTTCTGGAGCGGTATGGATAATGACCGCAAGCAACATCGCATCAACATAATTGACACACCGGGACACATCGATTTCACGATCGAAGTTGAACGTTCGCTGCGCGTGCTCGACGGCGCCGTTGCTGTGTTTGATTCAGTCGGTGGTGTTGAGCCTCAATCGGAAACGGTTTGGCGGCAGGCGAATAAGTACAACGTGCCGCGACTGGCCTTTGTTAACAAAATGGACCGCATTGGTGCTGATTTTTTCCGTGTTGTTGACCAGATAAAAGACCGGTTGGGCGCTACGGCGATACCTATCCAGATACCGGTTGGTGCTGAAGACACATTCGCAGGTGTAGTCGATTTGCTGCGCATGAAAGCGCTGATCTGGAATGAAGCCGATCTGGGTATTACCTACGAAGAAAAGGATATTCCTGCCGAGCTTGCTGATGATGCCGCGTTATATCGCGAAGCCATGATCGAAGCTGCTGCTGAAGCCAGCGATGAATTAATGGAAACTTATCTCGATACGGGAGAGCTGAGTAACCAGCAGATAGTTCAGGGGTTGCGAACACGCACCATTTCAGGCGAATTGGTGCCGATGATGTGTGGCTCTGCTTTTAAGAACAAAGGCGTGCAGAGTTTGCTCGACGCTATCGTGGACTTTCTGCCAGCACCGAATGATCTGCCGGCCGTGACGGGTTTGGTTCATGGAGACAAGGAAGGTTCCAGAGAACGCGATGACAAATCCCCGTTTGCAGCGCTGGTGTTTAAAATTGCAAACGATTCATTTGTTGGATCACTTGCGTTTATTCGGGTGTATTCGGGTTCGGTTAAAACCGGCGAAATGGTCTATAACCCGATACGTGGCAAAAAAGAGCGTATTGGCCGCTTGTTGCAGATGCACGCCAATAATCGCGAAGAAATAAAAGAGTTATATGCAGGAGACATTGCTGCCCTGGTCGGTTTGAAAGAAGTCATAACCGGCGACACTCTTTGCACTCAGAAAGATCAGATAACGCTTGAGAAAATGGAATTTCCAGAGCCGGTGATTTCGGTTGCAGTCGAGCCGAAGACACTGGCTGATCAGGAGAAGATGGCTACCGCGCTTGGCAGGTTATCTCGCGAGGATCCTTCGTTTCGCGTGCACACCGATGAAGATTCGCAGCAAACCATCATTAGCGGGATGGGCGAACTGCACCTGGACATTATTGTTGATCGACTCAAGCGTGAGTTTTCCGTTGCGGCAAATGTGGGTAATCCGCAAGTGTCCTATCGTGAGACAGTCACGAAGATGGTTGAGGAAGAAGGCAAATACGTTAGTCAGGCCGCCGACAAATATGCACATGTTGTACTGCAGGTCGCGCCGCTTGAGCGCGGTGAAGGATTTGAGTTCGTCAATGAAATTGCCGGCGATACGATACCCAAGGAATTTATACCGGCGGTAGAGCAGGGTGTACGTGATCAATTGGCCAACGGCATGCTCGGTGGTTACCCGGTGGTTGATGTTCGGGTCACTTTGTCCGGTGGGTCGTACCACGAAGTAGATTCTGATGAAATGGCTTTCCGAATCGCTGGATCAATGGGTTTTCGTGCAGGACTGCTTGCCGCTGGCCCGGCGCTGTTAGAGCCCATTATGCGTGTGGAAGTGGTCACACCCGAAGATTACATGGGTGATGTCATGGGTGATTTGAATCGCCGCCGGGGAGTGGTTCACGGCATGGAAGATCAACCGGCGGGCAAGGTGGTTCGGGCGGATGTTCCTTTGTCCGAAATGTTTGGATATTCGAATATTTTGCGCTCGACCACTCAGGGAAGGGCCGTATATTCGATGGAATTCGACCGATATGAGGTGCCATCGCAGGCGGTGGCCAAAAACGTACTGAATTTGTAACAAGAGTCGGGCGAAAATTCGCTCGGTGCTGTATGATTCGCAACCTACCAGCCGCGTAGAGGTGGCTGTTGAATGATGAGGGTGACAGGTGTCTAAGGAAAAATTTGAACGAACGAAACCGCACGTTAACGTTGGCACAATCGGCCACGTCGACCACGGTAAGACTACATTAACTGCGGCTTTGACGATATGTCAGGCGGAGAAGATGGGTGGTGAGGCGAAAGCCTACG
>CALJNA010000157.1 GCA_937981955.1 uncultured Granulosicoccaceae bacterium | reverse complement strand
TTGTCGTTGTCGAGTTTTTGTTCAATTTCATAAAACGCATTTTGCAGCTCAAACAAGGGCCGTTCAGATAGTTCCGGGTTAGTCACCCGCACCTTATCTACATTCATATCGAAATCTACATCCAGATAGAGCTCGTTTATCTTCTCGTAAGCAAAGTCGATGGTGCTGCCGGACATGCTCATTGAATTAGCACCTTCTTCAACAACAGTAATGTCATGGAGTTTGCCATCACCCTTGATGGCACCTTCGGCTGTTGTTGCCAGGTTAATGGTGGCTCCATCACTGGTGAAATCGATACCTTCATTCACTCGCTTAAATTTGTTGACGGTAATTTCGCTGGTCGTTGCACCATCCATTGCCACATCTGTATTCATGACAAAAGGTTCACCGCCTTCGAAAGATTCCAGAATGGCCTTGGTTTCCTCATCATCGAATTTGTCGGTAACCAGCGTGGTCACAATGTTCGCCGCACCAAAACGAGCATTTTCCGGAACCATACTTACAGGTGAGTGGCTGATCTTATGTTGAAGGTAGAACTTCGTATCGGAATCGTCCTCATCGTTTAGTCGGACTTCGGTCACGGCTGTGCTGCTTGTGAATCCAGCTTCGTATTCGATTGATTTGACGACAAAAAGATTCGAATCGTTTAGCTGTTCAAGCAGGCGGTTATATGCAGGCTGCGTTTGAGCGCCACTGTACAGTGTTGTTCCGGCCCATGATGCGCCGGCAATAAGTGGCAGGGCCAAAAGTAGCTTTTTCATTCGTGTTCTTTAACTCCATGTAGTTGGGTGGGCAGCGACGCCAGACAGAACCTAGCATGCATTGCGACAACCATGACAACTTAGCAGGCTATCGCCGATCTATCGTACTTACAAGCACTAATTTTGCCACTGAGCGTTCTTTGCTATCGGGTTTTTGAATCATGCCTTAATTGTGGCTTGGAAGCGTGCTGGAATCAGCACATTTTTTCACCTTGTGACAATGACGCAATCAAGGGTGGTCGTGCACACGTCCAACTGAATAAAGACGTGTTGCCTGACGATGTAGAAACAATCTGAAAACTGTAGACACCAGTTCTAAATATTAGTCATTCAACGTCGCTAACCGCAGATGGTGGCTGTTGGATGCAGGTATGTTATATCGGAAATATGATTCTGTTGTTGTACTGTCTATTGTGATGACATCTTTTTTCCTGACAGCGTGTGGTCAGGGTTCCATGCAAGATGAAAGTGTAGATGCAACGTTAAATAATCAAGTTTCCAACGAGCCACTCTCGTCGGCGAATAGCACATCAGACTTGGATATTGTTGTTCTGTCTCCTTCACCGGCACCTAATGTGGAAATTGATAACGCACCACAATTAGGTGCTGCAGTGGCGGCTGTAGAAGAGTCTGAGCAGGAACCAGCGCCGCAACCGAATCCAGAGCCATCCACACAGTCGGCACCGAAGCAGGAGTTCTGTGAAGGGTACGTTTCGCACACAGAGTCTTTAACGATACCGAGCATTCCAAAACCGGGATATCTATCTTCATACAATGATCCTGTTTTTGAAAGTCGTGTGATAAGGATTACTGATAGCGGGTTTGGTGAAGTCAATAAACCTGTTTACAGCACAATGCAGGCTTGGAACGCTGATGAGTCGCTGTTGTTGCTGTACAGAGCAGGTGCAAATTCACCCGGTCACAAGTTGCATGATGGGCATACTTATGAATTTATTCGGAATCTGGATGTAAGTCCACCTGATATTGAAGAGATATTCTGGAGCCGTTTGGATCCGGATATCTTTTTTTATATCAGTAAGAAATCAAACGATTTCGGCAGTTTCAATCAATTCAACGTTAGCTCGAATACCTCAACTCAATTGGCAGATTTTGGCGACTATTGCGGCTTAGGCTTACCAAACGCTGGTAACGATGTGCAAATGCACGCCGTCAATGATGATGTATTCGGATTTATATGTGACAACGATGATGGAACGCAGCTGATGCTGTCATATAAACGAAGTACCAATTCTATAGATGCTGCACCGATTGGTGAAGGAACTCTTTGGAATGACTGGAGTGCACCAGTACCCGCTCCAAGCGGCACCAGGTATTGGCATCAAGGCTATGTTGTTGATAATGGCCTACAACAAATTGTTCACCAATTGGATATGGCAAATCCGTTGGAGCATTCCAGCATAGGCATGAGCGCCACTGGCGAAGATGCATACTACCAGGTTGCGTTTAACAGAAGTCCTGACGGCTGCGATGGAGACTTATATGAAGGTGTAGGGCACCTGGTTGAGCATGATTTGGCCACCGGTGGGTGTCGGAATATCATAAGTCAGGAAAACGGCTACCCGTACACTACTAGTAGTACGCATATTTCTGCGCAAGCTTACTTACAACCTGAGCGAATTGCTCTGTCTAGCATTGGTAAAGCGAGTCAGAATCACTTTTTAGCTGACCAAACACCTGCACCAGTTTTATTTTCTGAAATTTATGTGGCTCAGACGACGCCGGGCGATACCAAAGTATGTCGACTGGCGCATCATCGATCATTAGGTAAGGCGGCAGTCAACGGCGGATATGCTTCATACTTTGGTGAGCCGCATGCAACGATCAGTCCCAGCGGTACCCGGGTAATTTTTGGCTCAGATTGGTATGACTCGGGATCGGTCGACAGCTATGTCATCGAGCTGCCTGATTACACTAAACCGTAGTATTGCGAATTGATTGCTGCCTGGGCGGTGTGCTTCGCTGAATCAAATTAAGCTCAGGCAGTGCTAACGGATAATATTCTTTCGGCTCAAGCTTGGGGCGTGCAGCTCTGACTATCGTATTTTTTGCTAAACTTCGGATCTAATCTTAAATTGTGCGGCCCCTTTACTTTGAGGCCGAGATTCCGGATCGAAATAATTGGAGCTTGCCCTATGCTGTTTTCCGGCAACACGCAAAACTTGAGTTTGCGTGGTAAAACCCTTGAGCTGACGTTTGACAGTCAGCAAGGCAAAGTAAATGTTCTTAACAAAGAGGCGCTGTCCGAATTGGGCGAAGTGATTGCTTTGTTGGAAAAGCAAAAAGACGCCGCCGCATTGGTTATCAGCAGCGCTAAATCCAGCTTTATTGTCGGTGCAGATATCACTGAATTTCTTGACTACTTTAGTGCACCAGAAAAAGAGCTTGCCAGTATGCTCGATCGGGTTAACGACATGTTCAACCGGATTGAAGACCTGCCATACCCGACGATCAGTCTGATAAATGGTGATGCACAGGGAGGTGGTTTTGAAATCTGTCTGGCAACCGATTTTCGAGTTGCCTCTTCAAATGCAAAAGTGGGCCTGCCTGAGGTCAAGCTGGGCATTATGCCGGGTTGGGGTGGTTCTGTGCGATTGCCACGACTGATTGGTATTGATAACGCTGTTGAGTGGATGGCCACAGGTGCAACCAAACGAGCGCCAGATGCTTTGAAGGACGGTGCGGTTGACGCAGTTGTCTCTGATGACAAGCTGGCTGATGCAGCGCAATTGATTATCACGCAATGCACTGACGGTAAGTTTGATATTAATCAGCGACGTGCTTTGAAGAAAAACCCGTTAACGTTATCGCCTTTGGAACTTGCTATGGCGTATGAATCCGCCAAAGGTGTTGTTGGTGCAAAAGCAGGTCCGCATTATCCGGCACCACTGACGATCATCGAAACCGTTAAAGCGCATGCCGCGTTAGCTCGGGATGAAGCCTTGCCGCACGAGTCTGCAAACTTTGTAAAGTTGGCTAAAACCGACGTAGCGGAAAGTCTTGTTGGTATCTTTTTGAAGGATCAGCAACTCGGCCGCATTGCAAAGAAGCACATCGCAGCGGCAGGGGACGTAAAGCAAACAGCCGTTTTAGGTGCTGGCATCATGGGTGGTGGTGTCGCGTATCAGTCTGCTTCGAACGGCGTGCCCATCGTTATGAAAGATATTCGGCAGGAAGCCCTTGATGATGGTTTGGAAGAAGTTGGTAAGCTTCTTAAAAAACAGATGCAGCGCGGTAAATTAAAGCCGGAAGGTATGGCAAACGTTCTGAATGCCATTCAGCCAGCGCTAAGTTACGGTGAGTTTAACGATGTCGATCTGGTTGTTGAGGCGGTTGTTGAAAACCCTAAGATAAAGCAAGCCGTGCTTGCAGAAGTAGAACAGCAAGTGTCGGAAGACACCATCATTACAACAAATACCTCTACTATTTCAGTTAACTTGCTGTCAACGGCGTTGAAGCGGCCGGAGAATTTTTGCGGTATGCATTTTTTCAATCCGGTTCACAGGATGCCACTGGTTGAAGTTATTCGCGCCGACTCCTCTTCCGAAAAAGCCATTGCAACAACCGTGGCCTATGCCAAGGCGATGCGCAAAACGCCAATTGTTGTTAATGATTGTCCGGGCTTTCTGGTGAATCGTATTTTGTTTGCCTACTTCAGCGGTTTTGACAAGCTGGTTGCCGACGGCGGTAATCCAAAACAAATAGACAAGGTTATGGAAAAATTCGGCTGGCCAATGGGTCCGGCGTATTTACTCGATGTTGTTGGACTTGATACCGGTAAACATGCTGCGGCGGTTATGGCTGAAGGGTTCCCCGATCGAATGTCCAGTGGTAAAGGCAGTGTTATAGATGCCATGTTTGATGCGAATCGTTACGGCCAAAAGAACGGTATAGGCTTTTACAAGTACGAAATTGATCGCAAGGGTAAACCAAAAAAGTTAACTGACCCTGAAGGCGATGCGGTTGTAAGCTCGGTGCAGAAAAACGGTGAGCGCGAGGTTGAGGCAGGTGAAATCATTGCCAGACTCATGATTCCCATGTGTATCGAGACAGCACGATGTGTCGAAGACAATATCGTGAGTTCACCTGCCGAGGCGGACATGGGCCTGGTGTACGGCGTTGGGTTTCCGCCATTTAAAGGTGGTGCACTGCATCATGTTGATAAGCTGGGCCTGGCAAATTTCTGTAAGCAGGCTGACCAGTACGAGGCACTTGGGCCGCTTTATCACCCAACTGAGAAAATGCGTGAAATGGCAGCGAACAACGGCACGTTTTACTCTACTCATTCAGGTGCAAAAGGGGATAAATCATGAGCTTTGACGATAAAGATGTGGTCATTATTGATGGTGTACGCTCGCCAATGTGCCGCTCGAAAGGTGGTGGTTTCAAAAATGTACGTGCTGAAAACTTATCGGCCGTGTTGGTAGCAGCGTTGTTCGAACGAAACCCCAATGCTGACATAAACGAAGTTGAAGACGTTGTTTGGGGTTGCGTAAATCAAACTCTGGAGCAGGGTTTTAATGTAGCGCGTGCAGTTGGGCTGATGGCTGGCGTGCCCAAGTCGGCCGGTGCTCAAACGGTTAGTCGTCTGTGTGGTTCGTCAATGAGCGCACTGCACATTGCAGCACAAGGCATCATGAGTGATTACGGCGATGTGTTTGTTGTTGGCGGTGTTGAGCACATGCAGCATGTACCAATGATGCATGGCATAGACATTAATCCTGCAATGAGTCGATATATGGCTAAAGGCTCAATGATGATGGGACTCACCGCTGAAATGCTTGGAAATCTTCACGGCGTCACTCGTGAGCAGCAGGATGAGTTTGCTCTGCGTTCACATAAGCGTGCTTACGCTGCAATGACCGAAGGCCGTTTTAAAAATGAAATTGTGCCGATCGAAGGTCATGATGAGAATGGCATGTTTTCATTGATCGAAAACGACGAAGTTATTCGAGAGGATGCGTCGCTGGAGGCATTAGCATCGCTTCGGCCTGCGTTCGTGCCCGTCACTGGAACGGTTACCGCTGGTACTTCATCTGCAATTTCGGATGGTGCGTCAGCCATGCTGGTTATGTCTGGAAAGAAAGCCAAAGAGCGTGGATTGCAACCCATTGCTCGAATGAAAAGTATGGCTGTCAGCGGATGTGACCCCGCTACCATGGGTTACGGTCCGGTCCCAGCATCAAAAAAAGCACTTGAACGTGCCGGAATGAGCGTTGCTGATATGGACCATGTTGAATTGAACGAAGCCTTCGCGGCGCAGTCAATACCCGTACTGAAAGACCTTGGTTTACTCGACGATATAGATAAAAAAGTGAATCTGAATGGTGGCGCTATTGCATTGGGTCATCCGTTGGGTTGCTCTGGCACACGCATATGCACAACACTGCTAAACGTTATGGAGCAGAACGATAGTCAATTCGGATTGGCGACCATGTGTATCGGTATGGGGCAGGGCGTTGCCACTGTGTTTGAACGATTAAAGTGATGGTAGATGCCTAAGAATCCTAGCCTAATGTTGAGGAACTAAACGAAGGTATAGCGTTGTTTGCATAAAATCATGATTCAATGAGCAAGTGCTCAAATCGATCATTGCGTATACTGAATCAAGTATCAATTTTATGGAAAAATGAAATGCAAACAACACGCTATAAACTAGTCGGCAGAGCAGTTTTGTTTCGTAGAGCAGTTTTGTTTCGTAGAGCAGTATTGTTTAGTAGAGCAGTATTGTTTTCAGGAAGTAGTCTGTTAGTTAGTTGTGCTTCCAAACCAGCAGTAGTGGTCGACAACACTCCATTGCTTCGAGCCGCTCAGGTTACTACAAGCTACAGCAGTACCGGCTTTAAAGGATTTTTGGCTTCTGAGGGCACTCAGGATTCCTACACTTTCCCGAATATGCGTCGCACCAATCGGACCAGTAAGTTTTCCGGGAGCATCATGAGCAAAATTGGCGGTGCAGCCAGCCGAAGCGATATTGTTCGCATTGATAAAGGGTTGGAATGGGAATTAGATAATAAGAAAAAGGAGTATTACGAATGCGGATTTGGTGGTTGCGGTGGCATCGGTACCATTAAAGAGTCGATGTTTCAAGCTGAATCTGAAGGCGAGTTCGAAGAAGAAGAGGATTTGCCACCCGGTTGTGTTATCACCGTGACTGAACAGAAATTTGAGATTTCTAAAACCGGTCAGTCACGTGAGGTTAATGGATTTCCCGCTGAAGAATACCTGATTGACTGGCGCTACAATGCGCGTGACGATGAAGGTGGCAAGCTAGAGAACCTGTTTACCATCAATATCTGGACTACAAAACAAACTCCGGCAATGACTGAGGCGCTAAGTGTCCAGGATCAATTCGAAGTCAATTACAGACAAGCGCTTTCTGGTGAATATCCTGATGTGGTCACCAAGGCTATTCCGCGCGATGCACTTGCCATGTTGGAGCGCTTCTTTTTGGATTCCCTGAGCGATGAAGACTTATCCAAGCTAAAAGGGCTTATGGCCAACAATGTTGCCATAGAAGGTTTTCCGGTTTCGACCAAAACGAAATGGGATGCGCGCAATAACACCTGTGCGGTGCCTGAGGAACCTGAGCAGGCAGAAGAAAAAGATGTGATTAACACCAGTAGCGTTAAGGGCCTGCTTGGCTCATTAAGCAAGCAAATTGTCAAACAGGAAGTGGGTAAAAAGAAAGCTGAAAAGGCTCGTGAATTTGAGCTGGCGCCAATTTTCGTTTATATACAGGACGTCACATCTGTGAAAATGGCTGATATCCGTGAAAGCCAGTTAAGCGCACCCGTGGGATATAAACTGCTGACACGGCGTTAATTCAAGTCCAAAGACACAAGCCTGCGATAGGGGCGGTGGCAAACACTCACAGGTGCGAACAATCGACCGCCTGTAGAGATTTTCCACCGCCTTTTTTATTATCGCTGCGCCTGAGTGAGTTTCGAGCCTCTCGCGTTTGTTCTACTCGCCTTGGTTCTAAGCGGGAAAATTACCATTTAGAGCCTGTGGCGGCTGAATTTGCGAATTAAGCGCTAATAGTATGCTGGTACATGCCGATTGGGATATTAAAGGCCCTGGCATTGAGATCTTGCATGGATATCACGTGCTCACAGCACAGTACAGCAACACCATCGATCATCCGATTACTCATTTTTATGGTGGTGATGCCTCTGGGTTTTGAACTCAAAGCTGACCAGAATAAGTCGTTTGAGCAGAATGCCGCGCTGGCCGCACTGCACAACGAGGCACTGGCTAGTGCTTGTCACAACGAATTTGCTCAATACTGTGGTGCTGATTCTGACACGCCAGCGTGCAGAAACCGATTGGTCGACGCGCTGGCACAGTCAGCACAAAGTAACTTATTGGGCACCTGCTGCACAGCAAAGCTGCATGAGCTCGGTTTTGCTGGGGGTAAATTCAAAGTTAATCATTTCAGCGGTGTGACTTTCAATGAAGGGGCTGAGCTCCAATACGACTACTTTTGTGAAACGGCAACACTTGTCAGTGAAGAGAGTACAAAGTATCAAAACCTGGAAGTCCAGGGCGGGCCAATGGTGTTTGGTGCTTTGGGTAATTTAAAGCTGGCAAGGCTGCAAGGCTTGCAGGTTATACACGACCTTCAATTAAGCGATGAACAACCGCTGACTCAGTTCTTCGATACAAATGTGCCAAAGCTTGTTCGATTGAAAGACGTATCCGTTCAGTTCGGTATTCCTTTCCAACCGATGGAGAATTCCAAGCTGAATGATATGGATAAATGGTCAGCGACACCAACAGATCTGCTTTATCAATTAGCTGACGATACTGTAAATGGAAAATCGAACTTGGCTACTGCGTTACACAGCAATGGACGGGTTGCCCGCGGGAATATAGCCGAGCCAGTTGTAGTCAATGGACTGCCAATGGCACCTGGCGTCACCGAATTAGACGACCAAGGAAGAGTCATATCCGGGAAATTGTCGATAGCGCATTTACACAATGGTTTGTTGCTTGGCGCAGGTCAAATCAGTTTCGGCAAAAACGGTGAACTGATAAAAGGGAATGTTGCGGCTGGTGCGAAACTAAACGGATGGGAGATTGATACACCGAGCGAGCTATCTGTAATACACGGTAAAAACAAGTCAATCATTTTAGGTAAGACCGAATCAGGCATCAATCATTATGTTCCGGTGCAACTTGGTTCATTCCGTCTAACACCCGGCTTAAGGGTGCAGCTGTATGAGAATTATCAAGTGCAGTCGTTACGAGTCACCGAAGATAGCTGGTATCGAGGGACGGCTTATCCAAGCCAAACCGAAATCAAGTTTTCAGAACAGGGTGATGTTATCTGGGATAGTTTTTATGATGAACGCTTACCCATGGCTGCTCAAAATGCCAATTTGCGCGACAGTCTGCCTGAGATATTACCAACCGCTGAAGTAAGAGGCGGGCATCTGCTACCAAAGGCATCGTTGATTTATTCAACTGGGCGATTTGGCGAACAGCGCATAGTGGTACCTAATGTATTTCATTTTAATGGCTTCAGCATTGCCGCAGGTGAGTTTCGTGTCGATCGCAACTTGAAGTTAAGAGAAGCCAGACTGGCAAATAAAATCAAGTACCATGGAGCTATGCTGAAGCCGTATCCTGCTAAGGTATCTTTCGACGAAGACGGGGCTATAGCCGGTGCGTATCTACTTTCAGATACATTCATGGATGGTATCCAATATGCGAAAGATGGCTTTGTTGAATTTACACCGGGCGGGAAAGTACTCAAGGGCAGGCTTGCGAGTGTGGCGAGCATCGACGGTAGACACTACCAGGCAAATACTGTTCTCCACCTAGACGAGAATGGGCAGGTTGAACAAGGCGTGTTAGCTGAAGATTTAAAGATTGGCAGTGTTTTTATTCCAGTGGGTAGTGAAATTCGTTTTCAAGCCGGGCAGAGGCTGAAGATATCCTCGGCTCACTCTATTAAAGTGGATGGCATTGAGTATTCGGGCCGATCGCTGGTAATGATGGAGGATGGAACAGTTCAAACAGGCAAATTGATCAACGACTCGATAATTAACGATGAGTTCTTTGAGGCAGGTACAGTGCTCATGTTTCGTGCAAACGGTGATGTCGCCTATTACATGCCTGCATCTCCGATGGACAATTTGAACTTGCGTCCCGTATCTGGACCTGTTTTTATACCTGAGCCTGCTGCAGCAGAGGCGTTTCCTTCAATGTCTCCTCAGGCCTGTCAGCTTTATATTGAGCGAATGAAACGAAAAAGAGGATTTCAAATCAGTGGCGGATACGGGTTTTCTGTAGGTAACGGAAATTTTGTACAAGACTGTATCGATTCAACATTTTTTCCAAAACCGTATTAACTCTGTGGCAACAAACCACCATAGAAGCAAGACCTAGGGCAGCCACCCCACTTCCCCTAACTTGAACTGTGGTCCATCAGCCGGAAGATTTGTGTAGCGCCAGAGCCTGCTCAAAGACACATTGTCTATTCGAAACGACACACTCGATTCCAGCGGCAGTTTAAGGGCATTGTGCAATGCAGCCAGAATAGTGCCCCGGTGTGCAACAACTACCACATCATTTCCACGGTGTTTTTCATGTATGTCTTCCGTGAACGCGTGGACACGAGCGGCCACGTCGGAAAAGCTTTCACCGTTGGGCGTAGTTTCAAAGGGCGTTGCAGGGAAGAAACCGACATAGCCGTCGTCGCGCTCCTCGATTAGTTCCACAATTTTGCGTCCATTAAGATCGCCAAAATCCATTTCAATAATGCGCGAATCTTCTTCCAGACTTTTCGCTTTTGCACCGGCAGCGAATAACGCGTCTGCGGTTTGGCGAGTGCGTTTTAACGGGCTGTGAAACCAAACTGCATTGTCAGGGAGCCGGGTTGCTACACCAGTGAAAACCGCTTTTTCGCTGCAATCGCAATCCACGTCCAGGCTACCGTACATGACATCACGCACTTCAGGCACCGGTGCGTGTCTTATCCACCAGAATCGGGTTGCATCTTTGTCGTGAGGCAGGCGGGCAAGAATTTTTTCTTCCATTGGTG